>JALOPA010000109.1 GCA_025454125.1 Thermodesulfobacteriota bacterium | reverse complement strand
ACGGCCAAGGACGTGAAGTTCACCTGCGAGTACATGAAGCAGTGGAATGCCCCCTTCTTCACCAAGTACCTGGCCCCCATCACGAGCATAGACCTGGTGGACGAGTACAAGCTGCGCTTCAACCTGGAAAAGCCCTTTGCGCCCTTTATCATGAACACCCTGGGCCAGGTGCCCATCCTTCCGGAGCACGTGTGGAAGGACGTGGTGGAAAGGGAAAAGCTGGCCAAACCGCAGGACTACAGGAACATCCCGGTGGTGGGCAGCGGCGCCTACATCATGGAGTACTGGAAAGAAGCGGCGGAGTACCTTCTCAAGGCCAACAAAGATCACTTTGCCGCTCCCAAAGCGGATCTTCTTTTTATCGTCTACGGCTCCAGGGAACTCTGCAACAACGCGTTGAAGAAAGGCGAGATCGACATCAACATCCAAAACCTTCCTCCTGAGGCGGTGAAGGACTTCTCCACCGACAAGAACATCAAGATCTTCAAGGTGCCTTCCAACGGCTACACGGGCATTCGTTTCCAGTGCAACCGCCCGGTCTTCAAACACAAGGCGCTCCGCGTGGCCCTGTCCCACGCCATCCCCTACCAGAAGATCATCGATGAAGTGCTCGGCGGGTATGCGGCGCCGAGCGCCACTCCGATCACGCCGGTCAACGCCTTCTGGCACAACAAGAATCTCAAGATGCGAGAATTCAATCTCGACAAAGCCAGACAGATTCTCAAAGAGGCCGGTTTTCAGTGGGACAAGGACGGGAGACTGTGTTTCCCGCCCGCGAAATGACCACGGAGGAATGACAAGGGACCCGGGCCCCACACTTCCCGGGTCCCTTGTCCAAGAGAAGACCCAGGAAAGGCCCCATGGGCTGAACCCGTCCGTGGGCAAGCTGAATCATGATCTCCGTTGTGCACCTCAAGAAATACTTCCCTGTCGTCTCGGGCATTCGTTCTCTTTTTTCCAGATCAAGAGGGAAAGTCGTCAGGGCCGTGGACTCGGTCAGCTTCGAGATTCCCTCCGGAGGCGTTCTGGGGCTGGTGGGTGAAAGCGGGTGCGGCAAGACCACGACCGGGAGAATCCTCGTCGGCCTGGATGAGGCCACCTCGGGAGAGGTTCTCATCAACGGGGAAAACGGGCAGGAACTGCGCAGAAAGGATCTCAGGGGCTTTTATCGCAAAGCCCAGATGATCTTTCAGGACCCTTACGGCTCCATCAACCCTCAGCACCCTGTGGCCAGAATCCTGTCCAAGCCTTTGTGGTACCAGGGCGTTCGTGACCGCGCCGCGGTTCGGCAGAAGACTCTGGAAACCCTCGAACTCGTGGGGCTGAGCCCGCCCGAAGATTTTCTGGAGAAGTACCCTCACCTCCTCAGCGGAGGCCAGCGCCAGAGGCTTTGCATCGGGAGGGCGATCATCCTGGATCCCCAGTTCCTGGTGGCCGACGAGCCCATCTCCATGCTGGACGTCTCCATCAAGGCAGGCATCATTGCACTGCTCAAAGACCTGGTGCGGCGAAAAAGCCTTTCCCTGCTCTACATCACCCATGACCTGGCCACCGTAGGACACATCTGCGACACCATCGCGATCATGTACCTGGGGAAAATCGTGGAAATCGGGCCGGCAGGCCCCGTGCTCGACCATCCGCTTCATCCCTACACGCGGGCGCTCATTTCGGCGATCCCCATTCCCGATCCGGACACACATCGGGAGGAGCTTCGAATCGCAGGGGCCATTCCCGACCCGATCAACCTGCCTCCGGGATGCCGTTTCGCGCCTCGCTGCCCCAAGGCCGACGCCGCCTGCCGGCAGAAAGAGCCGGGCTTGATCCCGGGCGCTGCAGACCCTGAGCACCGGGTCGCCTGCTTCAGGACGGTCGAACCATGATCAAGTACCTCGTCAATCGAATCGTGCTCATGGTCGTGACCCTCTTCGTCCTGGCGACCCTCATGTTCTTCATGTTCCGCATGCTGCCGGGCGATCCCACCATGACGGTCATCAGCTCGGCGCTCAACCCCAAGGCCCAGGAGGAAATGAAGCGGCAGTACGGCCTGGACAGACCGCTGCACGAGCAGTACGCCGCCTACATGAGGAACATCGTCGCCCTGGATTTCGGGTATTCGTTTCAGCACAACAGAAAAGTGAGCGACATGATCTCCGGCCGCCTCCTCAACACGATCCTTCTCATCCTCCCCTCCATGGTCGCCGCCTATGCCCTCGGTGTCGTGGGTGGAGCCCTCATTGCGTGGAAAAGAGGCGGCAAGCTGGAGATCGGAACCGTGATTGTGAGCACGGCCTTTCAATCCGCGCCGGTGTTCTGGCTGAGCATGATCGCTATTTTCATTTTCTCCGTTCACCTGGACCTCTTCCCTCTGGGGCACATTGTCTCCCCGGGAATGCACTATGGGAAAAGCCCGTGGGCCATTTACTTCAGTATGGATTTTCTCCACCACCTTGCCCTGCCCTTCATCGTGAATACGCTCTACAATCTCTGCTTCCCTCTCCTCCTCATGAGAAGCAGCATGCTCGAAACCCTGGGCGAGGATTACGTCGAACTGTGCCGCATGAAAGGACTGCCTGAAAGGAACATCATCTACAACCACGCGATGAGAAACTCCTTTCTCCCCATCGCTACCACCCTCCCGCTTATTCTCGGCTGGGCCGTGGCCGGATCGGTCGTGATCGAGACGGTGTTTTCATGGCCGGGGCTGGGGCTTCTCATGGTCGAAGCGGTCCAGCGGAGCGATTACCCGCTGGTCCAGGCCTGCTTCCTGCTCATTGCCGTTCTGACCATCGTGGGGAACTTCGTGGCCGACCTGCTCTACGGGGTCCTGGATCCGAGGATTGTGTATGAGTAAGCCCGCAGGACATGCTCTTCCTTCCGGCCATGGGGAGGAACGCTTTAAACACGAACGAGTTCCGGGGACGTCATGCCCGCGGCCATCCCGTGTCTTTGAGCGCCATCTGGGTTCCTGCCTCCGCGGGAATGACAACCCCTTGTCCCCTGTGCGCTCCTGTAAAGAGTTTATTCGTTTTCAGACCGGAGTCGGGGGTTAGACCATGCTGCGCGATTTCTTTCGATTCATTGCCCGCTCCAAACTCGGCCTGTTCGGCCTGATCGTCTTCGCCGCCTGTGTTGGGGTCGCGGTCCTGGCGCCGGTCCTGGCCCCCTATGAGCCCATGCAAAAACACTACGACGCCTCCGGGAAGCTGATGAAGCTGCATCCTCCGTCTTCAGACCATCTGCTGGGCACCACGATCCTGGGCCGGGATGTGTTCAGCCAGATCCTTTGGGGAGGGCGGCCCGCCCTGATCATCGGCCTTCTCACGGCCGTCGGGGTGGTGATCATCGGGGTCAACATCGGCCTGATCGCAGGCTACTACGGCGGATGGATCGACAATCTGCTCATGAGGATCACGGACATCTTCATGGGCCTTCCGTTCCTCCCTTTCATCATCGTCGTGCTCTCCCTGACAGGGAGGAGCTTGTGGACCATCATTCTGGCCCTGGTGATCATCATGTGGCGCTCCACGGCGAGGGTGATCCGATCCCAGGTGCTCTCCTTGAGGGAGCGTTCTTTCGTGGATGCGGCCAGGGTCTCGGGGGCGAGCAGCCTCAAGATCATCTATGTCGAGATCGCGCCGAACATCTTTCCTGTGGCTCTGGTCAACGTCGTGTTTGCACTGGCCTGGGCGATCATCACCGAGGCGAGCATCGGGTTCCTGGGTTTCGGAGACCCCAACGTGCTCAGCTGGGGATCCATCATTTATGAAGCTTTCGCCTCTGAGATGTCCTACAAGGCCTGGTGGTGGGTGATCCCGCCGGGAGCCGCCATCATGATCCTTGTCACAGCGGTTTACTTCATCGGCCGGGCCTACGAAGAGATGATCAACCCGAGATTGAAGAAATGGTGATAGAACCATGGCTCTTCTGAGCGTAGAAAACCTGGACACGGTTTATCGAACCCAGCGCGGAGAGGTGCGGGCGGCGGAGGACGTTTCTTTCTCCATCCCGGAAGGCTCCAATTTCGGTCTCGTGGGGGAATCGGCCTGCGGAAAATCCACCGTGCTCAAATCCGTGATCGGTGTGCTGCCGCCCAACGCCTTTGTGGCAGGAGGCCGCATCCTGTTCAAAGGAAAAGACCTCGTCACCCTGGATGAAGAGCAGAGGCGAAAGCTGAGGTGGAAGGAAATCTCCATGATCACCCAGAGCGCTTTGAACTCCCTGGACCCGGTGCACAAGGTGGGAGACCAGATCGTCGAGGCGCTTCAGCTCCACGACCCCATGGACCGCGCCGCTGCAAAACAGAGGGTGGAGGAGATGTTCGCCCTCGTGGGCATCGACAGCAAACGCTTCCGGGAGTATCCTCACCAGTTCAGCGGCGGCATGAGGCAGAGGGCCATCATCGCCATGAGCCTGATCCTCAAACCCTCTCTGGTCATTGCCGACGAACCGACCACCTCTTTGGACGTGATCGTGCAGGATCAGATTCTGAAGAACGTGAGACGGCTTCAGGCCCTGCTGGGCTTTTCCATGCTCCTCGTCACCCATGACATGGCCCTGGTCATCGAAAATTGTGACCACGTGGGTGTCATGTACGGCGGCAAGATCATGGAGTTGGGCCCCAAGAGGGAAGTGATTCTTCACCCCTTTCACCCCTACACCATGGGGCTGAAGAACTCCTTCCCCAATATCCTGGACCGGCGCTCCGAGCTCATCTCCATCCCGGGAGTTCCGCCGGTCCTGATGGGCGAACTGCGGGGCTGCCGCTTCGCCTCACGATGTCCCTTCAGCACGGAACGATGTTCCATGGAAATCCCGGCCCTGATCGAGATAGCGCCTGAGCACAAGGCGTCCTGTCATTATGTGAACCAGGCTGAGGATATGAGAGCCAGAGCAGCCAGAGCCGACACGTGGCTTGGAGGATTTCGGTCAGTGTAAGTTTCCCTTGAAGCCTATCGGACACCCTATTTCTCTGGGCGATCTGGGCGAAGCAGAAAGCGACCGGCCGACCGGAATGTCATTCCCGCGAATGCGGGAATCCAGTATTGACAGGCTTTTCTGGCCTCCCGCTCCCCGCCTGCGCGGGGACAGGCTTCATTCGCGGGAGTGACGATCGAGATGATCTCGGTCCTCTCTTTTTGGCAAAAAAACGCGAGTCGTCTGACAGCCGCTGTCCCCCCTTCAGCCAAGGGGGGGCGGGGAATTCCGTGCTCGCTTTTCGGCAGAAGGATCAACTCCATTTGATGTCTCACGATGGTTACAGGAGGATAAGAACATGGCTCCATCAGCAAACAAGAACAACGCGGTCTATTTTGCCTACGGCACCCTGCTCGACCTCAACGGGATGAAAAAGTACTGCCCTTCCGCGCAACCCCTCGGGGTGATGAGCCTGAAGGGGTACCGGATGGGGTTTGCCTTGTGCGGTGCAGATCCATCGGTCGGAGGGTGTACGCTCGTCGAAGACGCGGCGAGCACGATGTACGGCGTTCTCTACGGCCTTCCTGCAAAGGAGTTGGCCGACCTGGATGCGGCCTCAGGCGTGGACAAGGGATTGTGGGCGGTCATCCACATCACGCTGATCAATGACAAGGGGCAAAAGGTCCCCGCGAACACCCTGACCATCCCTGACCCGGCCGGCCCCTACCAGCCGCCAGAAACCTACACAACCCCGATCCTGGTCGGCGCCAGAGCATGGCCCCTGCCCGCGGATTACATCAAGCAACTGGAAGAGATCATCCGCAAAGCGCAGGGAAAATCATGAGATCTTCTTGATGGCTTCGTAAAAAGCCGGAAAACGCCTTTTTCCGTCATTCCGGCGAAAGCCGGAATCCAGTGTTTTTAACTCGTTACGAATTCTCTGGACCCCGGTTTTCGCCGGGGTGACGGCTTCTTACGATAGCATCTCCCTTGACTTGCGAGAATTTCCTTTAAGCCTTACCCGAAGCTCCTCATTATCTCCTCGGCGACCTGGAGGTCGGCGGGGTTCCCTCTCTCCCTGAGCTTTGCAGCGATTCGCCTTCGATCCTCCTCGCTCCTCTGCTGAGCGAATTTGAACTTCCCGG
Organism: Thermodesulfobacteriota bacterium; assembly: GCA_025454125.1. The sequence continues at coordinate 3,911 of JALOPA010000109.1, read as the reverse complement.
TCATGGTCTCCGGGGTGAGCGCGAACACTCCGGTCATCCGCAGGACCTTCCGGTACATTTCATCTCCAGGGGTCAATCTCCTGTACCCTCCCTCAGGCTGGTATTTTTCCATGAGGAGATTGAGGACCGCACATTTCTCCGCCGGGTCTTCGATGAACCGGCATTGCCCTCGCACCACGGCCGACTTGAAAGCCACCGACGATCCGGACGCATCCTCTTCGAAGAGGAAGTGGGAGGGCAGATAGGTCTGAAGGGAAACCGCGAAAAAAGTCGCGCGAGGGTCCTTTTCCAAACACTCGAAGCGCTCCCCTGCCGCGGCCCCGTGCCAGAGGACCCGTCCGTCATAGGCGAAGTTCAGCGCCGTCACCCTGGGCCAACCGTCGGCTCCGTTGAACGCGAGGTATCCGATCTCCGCGCTTTTCAAGACGTCTTCGATTCGGCTCTTCTCCGCCACTTCAAATTCTTTTCTCCGCACCGCTTCTCCCCCTTTCCCTTGCATGGGTTGGACTTATCCTTTATCCTGTAGTATACAGCCGACAGCTCCAGGGACAAAGGGACAGAGAGGCAAAGGCACATAGTCAATTCACTCTTTGCGTTGTTCAACCCTTTGTGCCTCCCCCTCGTAGAGACGGGGATGATGGAGGAGCTTTGGACCTTAGAAAACTTGTCTTGATAACCGGATTCGTGTTTCTCTTAATCGTTCTTGGGGCTGTGGGATGGTTCGTCGTATTCCTATACGAGGGGGAAGCGCCTGAGGCGAGCCTCCAGCCTCTTCCCGAGTACATCTCCAAGGCTCAGAAGTTCACGGTCACGGCGGAGGACAAAAAGCGGGGCCTTAGAGCCGTCAGGGTCTTCATCACACAAGGAGGCAAGGAAACTTTCCTCCTGGATGAGACCTACCCTTATCAGGGCCTTCTGAACCGCGACGGGGTCCACCAGGTCCAAAAGGAAATCTCCCTCGATCCCACGGCGCTCAAACTCGCCCAAGGGGAGATCACCCTCACGCTCCAAGTGCGGGACTTCTCGAGGAGAGGCGACGGGAATCTTGCCAGCCTCCAGCACAAGAGCGTCGTGGACACGGTCCCTCCGTCCCTCAGGGCCGTCAGCCGCATGCACAACGTGAATGTGGGCGGGGTGGGGTTTGCCGTGTATCAGACTTCTGCGGACACCTCTTCGAGCGGTGTGTTCGTCGATGACCTCTTCTTTCCGGGTTATCCGGATAAGGATCAGCAGGAAAAGGGGGTCCACCATTGCTATTTCGCCGTTCCTTACGACAAGACGTCGAATCCCAAGATCCATGTTTGGGCCAAAGACAAGGCGGGGAATGAGGCAAGCACCTCCTTTTATTACCACGTGATCCGGAAAAAGTTCCGCGAGGACAAAATCGACCTCACGGACCGGTTCCTCGAAAAGCTGCTCTCCTACTTCTCCTTCTACCCGCTCGATTCCGAGGACAGCGCGATCAAGAAATTCCTCAAGATCAACAATGATCTTCGCCGCGAGAACCACCAGACCCTTTCTCAGCTGAAAGACAGGACCAGCCGCGACAGGCTCTGGGACGGCGTGTGGCTTTCTCACTGGAACGGGCAGACCATGGCCCGATTCGCGGATCATCGTTTCTACTATTACAAGGGACAGAGGGTTGACGACAAGTTTCATCTCGGCGTCGATCTCGCCTCCCTCACGAACGCTCCGGTGCTCGCCTCCAACAGCGGGAGGGTGATCTTTGCCGACAGGCTCGGAATCTATGGGCTCGCGGTCGTCATGGATCACGGGCAGGGGCTTTCCTCGGTTTACGGGCACCTCAGCAAGATCGAGGTGAGCGAGGGACAGGACGTGAAGAAAGGCCAGACGATTGGGCTGACCGGCGACACAGGCCTTGCAGGCGGGGACCACCTCCATTTTTCCGTCATGCTCCAGGGGATCTTCGTGAACCCCGTGGAGTGGTGGGACCGGCACTGGATCACGGACAACGTGACCAAGAAGCTTTCGCTCATTGAGTGATCTCTGTGATGGCTCTCACGCTCGATGACATCATTGAATACGCCAAGAACTGCTTCGCTGCGGCTCGCGGCAGTCACGACTGGGGTCACACGGAACGGGTCCACAGACTGTGCATGCATATTGGGCGGGTGGAGGGCGCCGATTTGGAGGTTCTCGCGGTCGCCGCTTTTCTCCACGATGTGGGACGGTCCTACGAAGACGCCTCTAAGGGGGCGGTCTGTCATGCGGAAAAGGGAGCGGAAATCGCCCAATCTCTGCTGGTGTACTATCCCCTGTCCGATGAGAAAAAACACAACATTGTCCACTGTATTGGATCACACCGATATCGGGGAAACAGCGCCCCTGAGACGCTGGAGGCAAGAACTCTTTTTGACGCGGACAAGCTCGATTCCATCGGCGCAATCGGCATCGGCAGGGCTTTTCTGTTTGCCGGAGAGGTGGGAGCCAAGCTTCACAATCCGGAGGTGGACCTCCGCAACACCCGGCCTTACACGGAAGAGGATACAGGATACAGGGAATTCAAGCTCAAGCTCTCCAAGATCAAAAACCGGATGCTCACGGATGAAGGAAAACGTCTGGCAGAGGAGCGTCACGCCTTCATGAAACAGTTCTTCGAAAGGTTCCAGCAGGAATACGAAGGGAAAAAATGATCGGGTCTGCAGGGCCGGAAGGATCTTATTGGGTGGCTCCCGAGGGGCCAAGACGCTCTTTTTCGATTCTGAGATCAATGGCCCTGGCAGCGTCTACCGCGTATTGGGTGAGGAGTTTTATTCTCTCCTCGTCAAGGCTGGCCTTGAGACCCACGACCCAGATGGCGGACAGGAGCGGGGCCGCCTCTTTGATCGGGGCGGCAACGGCCCTCACGCCGGGGATGTACTCCTCATCATCGGTGGCGAAGCCGTTCTCCCTGGTCGCTCGGATTTCCTGAAAATAGCGCTCCACACTGGTGATCGAGTTTTCGGTAAACCGGGTGAGCCCTTTGGTCTTGATGATTCTTTTTGCCTCTTCCTCATCCATCCTCGAAAGAAACACTTTTCCTGCGGCCCCTGCCAGGAGCGGTAGGGTCGTTCCAATGGGCGCCGTGATCTTGAGCTCGGTCCTGGGTTCCACCACATCCAGGATCGTGACGTGATCCCAGTTCAGAACTCCCAGGAAAACCGACGCATGGGTTCTTTCCATCAGTTCCTCAGCCACGGGCCTCGCAAGGTTCTTGAGATCGATCTGCGAGTAGGCGCTCTTGCCCAACTCGAAGAGCGTGAACCCGAGGGTGTATCTCTTTGTCGCGGGATCCCGCAAGACCACGCCGATCTCCTCTAAGGCAGAGGTCATCCCGTGGACCGTGCTTTTGGCCATTCCCAGATCCCTGGCAATCTCGCTGATTCCAACCCCGCCCTTGCTCGTAGAAACAAGCTTCAGGATCTCGAAGGCTTTCTTGACCGATGGTGCGAAATATCCTTTATTCATTGTTCACCGTATTGAACTCACAATGAATCTACCGATAACCGGACATCGCTGTCAACAGGAATCTGACCCTGCAAAAGAATCGCGGCTCGTACATGTCCTTGGTCTCCGGGAGACCGATTTTGTCCTTGACAAAAAACCCCCTCCGAATATGATAATCGGTAAATTTGTTCACTTAAATGAACCAGGGATTTTGTGGATTGACCAACAGGAGGAGGCCACCATGGACTTAAGCACTTTCTCAGAGGGCCCTCTGCTCTGGGTCGTCTTTCTGTTGCTTCTCACCGCCGTGACTGCCAGGCTCGTCTTTTTCGGAATCAGGATCCTTACCAGTCCTAAGGGAGACCAAGGGAGACTCGGTTTTTCGGTGCCCGTCTTCGGCCGTTTTTTCCTGCCCTTTCACAAAGCCCTTGCCAAGAAGCCGCTTTATGCGGTCATCCGTTATG
>JALOPA010000108.1 GCA_025454125.1 Thermodesulfobacteriota bacterium | reverse complement strand
TGGGCGAGGTTCAGCTCCTCGAAGGCGAAGTCTTGGCTGGAAAGGGCCTTGTGGATCGTGGCGAGGGATTCCGGGGCGTCGGACTTGAAGGGACGTTCTCCGTGGCCCATGACCCAGTAAACCTTCTCGGTCCGGCCCTTGGAAAGACGGACCAGCGCATTGGTCAGGTTCTCTTCGTCCGGCACCTTCACGGTCTGGGTGCGTCCGAACCCTTCCAGGATCACGGTGTTGAGGGCCTGGACGTCGTATTGGCGGGTGAGAGCGGGATTTCGATCCGGATCGACGTATTCGAGAGACATGCCTTTCAGGTGATACTGATAGGCGGAGAGGAGCTTCTTCACGCCTGACGCTTCCTCGGAGGGATCTCTCACAAAGGCAATGACCTTGACGGGTTCGGTGACCGTTTTCAGGGCCTGAAGGGTTTGGGCCGACAGGGTGTGCTCTCCGGAGGCGGTCAGATCCCAGCGGAAATAGTGTCGGTCCGAGAGAAGCGAGACCACCACGGCCAAGACCAGGATGAGCAGAATGGCCACCGTCATGTTGGAGGAGGCCTTGAGCCTGTAAGACGTCATGAGGCGAGTCGGTTTTTCCATGGCCTATCCCCTCCAGAAGCGCGTGTTGAGAAAGCGCAGAGTCACAAAGAGCCAGAAGGAAATGAACACCAGGTAGAACACGAGATCCCTGGAGTCGATGAGTCCCCTCACGAAGCTGTCCAGGTGCACCACGATGGAAATGTGCTCCAGGATCGGGCCGAGGGTCGGTCCAGCAAAACCCTTGGCCCAGCCGATGATCCAGAAGAGGAGAAAGACGCCGAAGCTCAGGACCGCCGCAATGATTTGGTTCTCGGTGAGAGAAGAGGTGAAGATCCCCAAGGCGATGAAGCTCGCGCCCAGGAGAAGGATTCCCAGATAGCCCGATGCGATGAGGCCCCAGTCCAGGTGCGCAAAAGACTCGAGCAGAAGGAGAGGGAGGAGGGTTCCCACGAGCATGGTGAGAAGAGTAAAGAGCGCGGCAGCAAACTTTCCCGCGAGGGCGGCTCCATCCGAGATCGGGTAGGTGAAGAGGAGCTCAATGGTCCCCATCTTTTTCTCCTCCGCGTAGCTTCGCATGGTGAGAAGAGGGAGCATGAGGAGCAGCACGATGGCGATGTCGCCGAAAAAGGGCTTGACCACAAAGTCGCTCAGGTTCAGGCGTTCGGCCAGGAAGGGGTTCTGGCCTGCCTGAAAGCTCCGGATCGTGTAGATGATCGCGTTGGTGTAGAAAAAGTAGCCGGACACCAGCAGGAAGATAAAGGTGGCGGCATAGAAGATGGGCGATGAAAAGGTGATCGTGATCTCTTTCTTGAACACAGCCAGGATTCCGCGCATGGTTCTCAGTCCTTTCTTTCCTCAGTCACGAGCTGGACAAACACGTCCTCGAGGCTCAGGACTTGGGTTCGCATTTCTTTCAACCCCCAGTCCGATTCCACGACGGTCTTCGCAATCAAGGGCCTGAGTCTGTCGTCCGCGGCGCTTTCCACGAGAAATTCCCCGGGCAGCTGGGAGGGCACGACGGCCGTGACTCCCGGGAGGGAGGCCAGCTTGGCCTGGACCTCCGCGGGCGGGCCGTCCACGTGGAGAATCGTTCTCAAGCCTTTCTGGAGCTGGCCCGTGAGATTGTCCGGTGTGTCTTCAGCAACCACCCGGCCCTGATTGACGATGATCACCCGTTCGCAGATCTGGCTGACCTCGGGCAGAATGTGGGTGCTCAGGAGAACCGTTCGCTGGCCGGCCAGATCCTTGATGAGTTTCCTGACCTCGACAATCTGGGCCGGATCCAGGCCGGTGGTCGGCTCATCCAGGATGACGATGGGAGGGTTGTTGATGAGGGCCTGGGCAAGACCGACCCTTTGCTTGAGCCCTTTGGACAGGTGCCTGATGCGGCGGTCCCGGTGCTCGGCCAGGCTGCAGGCGGAAATCACCCGGTCGATTTCATCCTTGAGGGATTTCCCGTTGAGCCCCTTGACAGTGCCCGCGAAGTCCAGAAACTGTCTCACCCTCAGTTCATCGTAAAGGGGAACGGTTTCAGGCAGGAACCCGATCCTCTTTCGCACTTCGATCGAATGGGTCCGGCTGCTGAGCCCGTCCACGAGGATGTTTCCCGAAGTGGGCTGCAGGAAGCCGGTGAGGATCCTCAGAAGGGTCGTCTTGCCTGCGCCGTTGGGGCCCAGGAAGCCGACGATCTCCCCTTTCTCGATGCGGAAGGAGACGTTCTGAACCGCGGGCTTCAGTCCATAATACTTGGTCAAATTCTCTGCGATGATCATTTCACTCCTGACCTCGTAACAGTTCCTGTCGAAACTGAGCATAGAGCTGAGAGCAAAACGTGCTGGAAGCAAATCTCTTGCTTCTGGATTCTTAGCTCTGTGCTCTGCGCTCTACGCTCTATGCTCAAATATTCACCAGTTCGTAGTCGCGCGAGCCCAGGCCGATTTTTTCCGCATACTCCAGCTGGATGGTCCAGTCCACCTTTGGGTAAAGACCCCCGAACTTGTCTTCGCCGGGATTTTTGTTGGCGGCGAGGGACGTGCCCTCCAGGGCTTTCTGGCGGTTGACCATGTCTACCGAGGCCTGATCAATGGCCACGGGATCCAGAGAAGCCATGATGCCGAGGTCGTGAACGATGGGCGCGTCGCTGTGACCGTAGCAGTCGCAAGCCGGAGAAATCTGTGTGAGAAAGTTCAGAAAGGCGACCTTCCCTTCTTTTCCCTTTAACACAGCCATGGCGTATTCGACCATTTTTTTCTGGAAAAGGGCCATGTCCCAGTTCCACCGGACGTCGATGGCCGTGTTGGAGCAGATCAAGAGGCACTCTCCGCAGCCGATGCACTTTTTCGGGTCAATCGCCGCCTTTCCTTCCCTCAGCTCTATGGCGGACTGGGAGCAGTGCTCGACACAGTCCCCGCACCCCACGCACTTCTTGCGCGTGACCTTGGGGGACACATCGGCGTGCTGGACCATCTTGCCCCGCCGGGCGGCGCAGCCCATTCCCAGATTCTTGAGGGTGCCGCCGAACCCGGAAAGCTCGTGGCCTTTGAAATGGGCCAGGCTGATCAGGCCGTCGGCCTCGACGATTTCCTTGGCGATGTAGGCGGTTTTGACCGCCTCCTGCTGAATCCGAACCGCCCCGTAAGAGCTGCCCCTGAGTCCGTCGGCGATGATGAGGGGGGCGTTGACCACCGAGAAGGAAAATCCGTTTTCAACGGCGGTGTGCAGGTGCGAGACACTGTCCGCCCGGGCGCCGACGTAGAGCGTGTTCGCGTCCGTGAGAAAGGGAAGGGCGCCGAGAGCTCTCACGCGCTCCACAATCTGGCGGACAAAGGTCGGCCGGATGTAGGCGGTGTTGCCTTTTTCTCCGAAGTGAAGCTTGATCGCCACGAGACCGCGGGGCGGGACGATCTGCTTCAAGTCCAGCGTGTCAGCCAACCGGACGACTTTCGCGAGCATATTCTCTTTGGCCGAAGACCTCATGTCCGTGAAATACACTTTGCTTTTTGACACGACGTGCTCCTTTCAAGAAGGGAATTTGCCAGAGACATCCCTGACTCTGTTGGAAACGGAGTAGCGGCTTACCACCCGGGTTCCCTACTCGGCACCTGGGTGTCCTGCCCGCGCAGGCGGGAATCCAGAGAAGCCGGAAAACCCCTGGATGCCCGCCTGCGCGGGCAGGACGAAGGTGAGGCCACTCCTCTTGTCTCCAGGATGCCCTGCGCTTGTCGAGCATGAAAGACTTTACCAGTGCAGGGCGACTAAGTGGCTGTGGATATTAAGCGTTCACGCCTTTCGTGTCAATAAGGATGGCCCCTCTTGGGGGTTTTTTCCGTTGACAAGCAAACCGCTCTTGGATTATGAACAAGGTCGAGCCATTGGACTATCCTTTTCTTAAAATCCCTGTTTTTTTCTGAAGGCGACTGCTGATGAGAAGGCACTTGTTTCTTTTCTTTCTCCTGGTTGGTGCGTTGATTTTCAACAGCGCCGGCGTCAGCTATGGCCAGGAGCCGAAAAGAATTTTGAGCGTCGAAGCCCTAGACATGCTCAACACGGTGCCGGACACCTACCTGATCGACATCCGAACTCAGCCTGAATACCAGTTTGTGGGGCACCCCCTTAAAGCGTACAACTACCCCTATCTCTTTTTCACAACCACCTTTTCCAAAGACGACGAAAGGCCTTCCTACCAGCTCACGAAGAACAAGGCTTTTCTCGAACAGATCGCCAAGGCTTTCAAGAAGACGGACAACCTGTTGATCCTGGATAGGGATGGAACCCGGAGCGGCCAGGCTGCAAAGGACCTGCTTGCTGCCGGGTACAAGAACGTGTTCGATGTGTATGACGGTTTTGAGGGGACCGAGTTCCCCACGTTCGACGATCCCAACAAGCACAAGTACTACCGGCAGCTGGCCAAGCGAAACAACATTTACGGTTTCGAGCATCGACGCCATTCGGGGTGGCAATTTTGGGGACTTCCCTGGACCTATGAGATGGATCCCAAGTACGTGTATCCGCCTGACTCAGGAGTCCCGCAGAAATGAGGTGAAGAGAAGGTTATGGAATCAGAAGAATTGGTCAAACTCATGCAAACGATTGATGCCCAGGGAATTGGATGGGACAAGGTGGAGAAGGAAACCAAGGTTCCCTACGCGATCTTGAAACTCTATTCCAACTCAGGTCCGGTCCCTGTGACCATTATGAAAAAACTCAAGACCTTCGTGGAGGCTCAGGCCAAGAAAGCGGCTTAGGGAATCAATTTCAACAGCGACAGTCCCAGAAGGGTTTTGCCGTCCAGGAGTACCCCCTCCCGGATCATGGACTTCAGCTTCTCCACGCGAACTTCCTCCACAGAACTGATCTCCCGTTCATCGATGAGCGCGTTCACTTTTCTCAGCTGACGGCCTGAGTAAATGTGAATGAGTTCATTGGAGTAACCGATGGCCGGGGCGTAGGTGCAGACCCGCTCGATGCTTTTCGCCTCATACCCTGTTTCCTCCATCAGCTCTCTTTGAACGCACTGCTCAGGACTTTCGCCCGGGTCCACCTTGCCGGCAGGGATTTCGAGAGTCTCCTGCCCCAGAGCATAGCGGTACTGGCGGACCATGAGGATGACTCTTTCCGAAGCAAAGGGGACGATCGCACTGGCTTGAGGGTGATCGATTCTCATGCGCTGGCCCATCTGGTTGTTCTGCAATAGGACTTCGTCGAGATAGGCTGAAAAGCTACGGGTGCTGAGGGATGCGATGGTTCGAATTTTTTTCTCCATAGAGGCAGACCACCTTTTGACCGATCAAGGTTTCAAGTTCCTGAATCATTTCCCGGCAGGCAAAAACATTGTAGCGGGGGTGAGCGGCGATGACCATGCGTTTCCCCGGGTCGGTTTCCACCTTGAACACCACCGAGGATTGCCCCGGATAGCGGTAGAGCACATCTTTGATCCCTTCCAGGTGCTCCCTGGACAGGGCCTTTCTGGAAAGGGAAAGCTCGATCATCCGGATAGCCGCCTGTCTCACGTTTTCAAGGGACTGGATTTCCTGGGAGATGATCTTGGCCACCCCTTCATCCACCTCGGCCATGCCGGAGACCAGCAGCGGCTCATCGCTTTTCAAGAGCGCGGAGGAGCGCTCAAACACGTCGGGAAACACGACCACCTCGGTCGATCCGCTCTGGTCCTCGAGGGTGAGGATGGCCATCTTGTCCCCCTTTTTGGTGCGCTTGATCTTCAGCTCTTCGATGACGCCGGCCACGCGGACGGAGGTCTTGTCGGTGAGCTGGCTCAGGTCCTGGATGGAAGAGGTAATGAAGCGGCCCACTTCTTTCTTGTAACGGTCCAGAGGATGGCCGGTGATGTAAAACCCGAGGGCTTCCTTTTCTCTGCGGAGCTGTTCCCGTTCGTCCCACGGGACATGGTTCGGAATGCTTGAAAAGTCGAAGGTCCTGATCCCGCCTCCCGGTGTCGCCGAGAAGATGGTGAGCTGATTGGGGTCCTGACCGGCCCCGCACAGCCGGATCACGTCGTCCAGCGAGGCCATGAGCCTCGACCGTTCGACGCCGGTGAAGTCGAAAGCGCCGCACTGAATCAGTCCTTCCATCACTCTCCGGTTGACCTTGGAGCCGTCTACCCTGGTGCAGAAATCCAACAGGTCCTTGAAGGGGCCTCCCTGGTTCCTCTCCTCGATCACGGATTCCACGGCCTTGAGGCCCACATTTTTCACCGCGCCGAGGCCGAACCGGATTCCCCCTTCCACCACGGCAAAATCAGGCTGGCTTTCGTTGATGTCCGGAGGAAGGATCTGAATCCCCATCTCGCGGCACTCGGCGATGTTCTTGATGGTCTTGTCCTGGTTTCCCATGTCCTGGGTCAGGAGGGCGGCCATGAACTGGACCGGGTAGTGGGCTTTGAGAAAGGCCGTCTGGTAGGCGATCAGGGCATAGGCGGTGGAGTGGGACTTGTTGAACCCGTAACCGCCGAACTTCTCGATGAGGGCGAAAAGCTTGCTCGCCATATTCTGGTTAACGCCGTTGATGGATGCCCCCTCCACAAAGCGGGCCTGGTGCCGGTCCATGACGTCCTGTTTCTTTTTGCCGATCGCCTTCCTCAGTTCGTCCGCCTCGGCCAGGCTGTAGTGGGCCAGGACCTGGGCGATCTTCATGACCTGTTCCTGGTACAGAATGACGCC
>JALOPA010000107.1 GCA_025454125.1 Thermodesulfobacteriota bacterium | reverse complement strand
CAGGAGGGGAAGCATCCCGGGAAGATCAACCTGACCGATGTGGACAATGCCATGAACATCATGAAGTACCTCATGGAGAAGCCTCTGGCGGTCATAGTGAAACACAACAACCCCTGCGGCGTGGCCTATGGGTCGAGCCTTTCAGACGCCTATTCGAAGGCCAACATGGCGGACCGGATCGCCGCCTTCGGGGGGGCGGTCGTGTTCAACCGGCCTGTCGACAGGGCCACGGCAGAGCTGATTGCCGAAAACTACCTGGAGGTGGTGGCGGCGCCGGACTTCGAAGAGGGAACGGTACCCGTTCTGGCCAAGAGAGGAAACCTCCGGATCATCCGGATCAGCAAAATCGCCCGGCTCTCCACCTACGCCAACACCCGCTTCGTGGACTTCAAGAGCCTGATCGACGGCGGCATCATCATCCAGCAGTCCCCGATCAACCGCATCAAGTCCGCGAAGGACTTCCTGCCCGCGACCTGCGAGTTCAAGGGCAAGACCTACGCAATCGAGAGGAAGCCGACGGAAGAGGAATACGCGGACATGCTCTTCGGCTGGCAGGTGGAGCAGGGGGTGAGCTCGAACTCCGTGATCTACGTGAAGGACGGGGTCACGGCGGGCATCGGGACCGGTGAGCAGGACCGGGTCGGGGTCGCGGAAATCGCGGTTTACAAAGCCTACACCAAGTTTGCCGACTGGCTCTGCTTCAAGAAGTACGGGATCCCCTACAAAGACATGGAACTGAAGATCAAGGCAGGGGAGAAAAGCCGCTCCGTGCTGGAAGAGATCGACGCGGAGACCAAAAAGGCCAAGGGCGGCCTCATCGGTTCGACCATGGTCTCGGATGCCTTCTTCCCCTTCCGGGACGGCGTGGACGTGGGCCTCAAGGAAGGAGTCCGCGCCGTGGTCCACCCGGGCGGCTCCATGAGAGACTTTGAAGGCATTCAAGCCTGCAACGAGGCCAAGCCTCAGGTGACGATGGTGTTCACCGGACAAAGAGCTTTTAAACACTGAGCTCTTCCGCTCCGACACACAAGCTCCACAGAAAAAACCCGATCCCTTGCCTTGCCCTGGCAGTGCAAGGGATCGGGTTTCCTCGCAACCCCTTCCTTCCGTTTCCCTCTTGACAGATTCCGAGTGCAGGTGCTACAAAGATCATCAGTTCGATGCGATGAAACCAATCCTGTGGAGAACAGGTCACTTCTCTTAAAAACCTTTTTCGGGTTTCTTTTCAACGGGTAAGAAAGAGCATCGCTTTCTTGCATCTCTGGTTCTTCAACCGTCTTCTCAGAGGTGAAACATGAACACCTCGGAAAACAAACTGATTCTCACATCCTGCTGATCGGCGATGCGCTGTGGACGAAACAGCGCCACAACGTGTCTCATAGCCTTGGAATGATCAAAACCTGTTGCTGAAGGTGTTTCATTTGTGGGATTCCTGAAACTGCGTTGGGCTGAGGGTTTTGTGTGATCTTTTACAAACCTCAAAACGGAACGGAGGCTTAATGAGCACTTGCAACCACAAATGGGAAATGGCCGACATCCGCGACGGATATCTGGTCGTTGAAGGATGTCCAAGGTGTGGGGGCCGCTCGGCGTCCTTCTCCCCGGAAGTCATCGTCCCCATGGATGAACGTCAGGAGGGCGAGCACTTTTGGGTCTACTTGGGAAGTTCGCAAGCGGTGAAGTTCAACCTCAAGTGTGTGGAATGCGGCAAACGGGTCGATTTGAGTGATGTGATGGGCCTGATGATGTCGACCTGTGACGACCCTCAATGCGGCGTCGTCAAGATCGCCGCAAAAGAGGGCAAAGGGACCTGGGTGTACGTGGCCTTGTGCGCGGACAGCACCCACGCCGCGGGCAAGTGTGTCAGCGCCGAAGGCATCCAGGCGCTCAACGAGTATTTCAACCAACGGATCAAGGTCCCAGGCAAGAAGATTCTGGTCGTTCCCTGTGACACCTGCTGCAGTGTGGATCGTTGCAAGGGAATCGTGCTGGCCGACGTGGGACTGACTGAGATCTACTAATTCTGCGCTTTGCGCAAGGAAGGGGACGATATGAAGCTATCCGAACTCGCGAAAAAAACGGGCCTCAAGTCGATCAATCCATTCAAGGACAAGGACTTCGAAGGCGTTTACATTTCAGACATGGTCTCCGACATTATCACCATGGGCAAGCCCAATGCCCTGCTGCTCACGCTTCAAACCCACAAGAGCCTGATCGCGACCGCCAACCTGGTGGATGTGGCGGCCATTGTTTTCGCCAAAGGGAAAATGCCTGCCAGTGATGTGGTTCAACTGGCCGATAAAGCCGGCATCGCGCTTTTTGTCTCAGAACTCGATACATGGACCATGGCGTCCAAACTGTTCGAACTGGGTATCCGATAAGCTGGTACTGGGCAGGATCAACGGGAGCTTTATAGGTCAGGGGGACAACGCTCATTCTCGTGTTTGCTTCAATGCCCCCCTTTCCCCGCGCAACGGGGAGAAATCATCTCGCAGGTCGCTGATAACCGCCAACTACGGCGTTGCCCAGCCAAAGGCCGGCAAGCCTCATCCCCAGGGGAGAGAGACAAGTGACGAGTCACGAGTGACAAGTTTGTTTCTTATCTCGTTGCTTGTCACTCGTGACTCGCAGGGGCGACTTGTATGTGACCGTTTTTGAGCAACCTGCGAGGAGGGTCATTATCAGGATTCTGCTCGTCATTTCACAAGGCGTTGCCGGCGGACAGATACGGATGACGACAAGGGCGCCCCTCGACGAGAGGGCCGTTATCCGTTCCGAGGAGGACAAGAGCGATGAATGCAGGGCCTCTGGCAGAGATCCAGCGGGAATTCAAAGGAGAGCGTGCCGACCTGATTCCAGTGCTCCAGCGGATTCAAGCGGCCTATGACTACCTTCCCAAGGAAGCCATCCGGAAGATCGCGCGCTGGCTCAAGATTTCCGAGAACGAGATCTACGGGGTGGCGACCTTCTATGCCCAGTTCCGTTTCATGCCGCGAGGGCAGCACCATCTGCGGGTTTGCCTGGGAACGGCTTGCCACGTCAAAGGCGGCGAGCAGATGCTGGAGGTGTTGAAGCGGCGCCTGGAAATCAACCCCGGCGAAACGACGCAGGACGGCAAGTACGACCTCGAGAGGGTCTTCTGCCTCGGCTGCTGCGCTCTCGCGCCCGTGGTCACCCTGGACGATAAGACCTATGCCCAGATGTCGGTTTTGAAACTGCAGGGGATTCTCGATGAACACAAAAAAGCTTGATGAGCGCCGAAAGAAAGCGGAAAAGGAATGGGCTAAGTTCCAGAACAACCGGCGTCCGCTGATCTACGTGGGGGCCGGATCCTGCGGGCTGGCGGCCGGGGCTTCCGAGGTCCTCACGGCGATGGAAGCCTATGTGAAAGACAAGAAGCAGGAGGTGGATGTCGTGAAGGTCGGTTGCATCGGCCCCTGCTATCTTGAGCCGCTGGTGGACATCCAGATGCCCGGCCAGCCGCGCATCAGTTACTCCAACGTGACCGCGGACAATCTCCCCAAGCTGCTCGGCTCCTATCTGGAAAAGCGACAGGTGTACAAGCCTCGCCTTGTCGGCCACTTCGGGACGGAAGCCTTCGACGGTGTGCCCAGGTTTTTTGACCACCCCATGCTGGCCCCCCAGGTGCGCATCGTGCTGCGGAACTGCGGCATGATCGACCCGGAAAATCTGGATCACTACCTGGCCCGGGACGGCTACAAAGGCATAGAAAAGGCCCTGGCCATGCCCTGGAACGAGGTGCTGGAGACGGTCAAGAACTCCGGAATCCGGGGCCGGGGCGGGGCCGGCTTTCCCACGTGGCGAAAGTGGCTCCTCTGCAGGGAGAACGAAAGCGCCGAGCGGTACCTGATCTGCAACGCCGATGAAGGCGACCCCGGGGCCTTCATGAACCGCTCCCTCATCGAGGGTGATCCTCATGCCTTGCTCGAAGGCATGCTGATCGCCGCCTACACCATCGGCGCCACCCACGGGTACATTTACATCCGCGCCGAGTATCCCCTGGCTGTCGAACGCCTCAAAGGCGCGATTGCCGACATCAGCGACCTGGGGCTGCTCGGAGAGAACATCCTCGGAAGCGGGTTCAACTTCGACATCAAGATCAAGGAAGGCGCAGGCGCCTTTGTGTGCGGAGAGGAAACGGCCCTGATCGGGAGCATCGAGGGGCGCAGGGGGATGCCGCGCACCCGGCCTCCGTTCCCGGCCGCTTCAGGACTCTGGGGCAAGCCGACGATCATCAACAACGTGGAAACCCTCGGGACCCTGCCCAACATCCTGCGCAACGGGGCGGAGTGGTACTCCCAGTACGGGACGGAAAGCTCCAAAGGCACCAAGACCTTCAGCCTGGTCGGCAAGGTGAGGCGCACGGGGCTGATCGAAGTCCCCCTGGGCACGACCTTGCGCAAGGTCATCTTTGAAATCGGCGGAGGGCTGGTCAAGGAGTTCAAGGCGGTGCAGACCGGCGGCCCCTCCGGAGGATGCCTGGGCCGGGAATTCCTGGACACCCCCATCGACTACGAGAATCTGGCCGCAGCCGGTTCCATCATGGGCTCAGGAGGGCTCATCGTCATTGACCGGGACACGTGCATCGTGGACACCGCCAAGTACTACCTGAGTTTCACGCAGGCCGAGTCCTGCGGCAAGTGCGTCCCCTGCCGCGTGGGCACGCGGCACCTGGTCAACATCCTGACCAAGATCTGCAAAGGCCAGGCGGAGCTCACCGACATAGCCAAACTGGAGAACCTGGCCAAGGCTGTCAAAGGCGCGTCCCTTTGCGGGCTGGGACAGACGGCCCCCAATCCGGTTTTGAGCTCCCTCAAGTACTTCCGTGAGGAGTTCCTGGCTCACATCATGCACAAGCGCTGCCCTGCGGCGGTCTGTCGTGACCTGGTGGTTTACCGCATTATCAAGGAGAAGTGCACGGGGTGCCAGCGCTGCGTGCAGGTCTGCCCCACGGGCGCCATCACCGGCCCCCGGTCCGAGGTGCACAACCTGGACGAGAGCAAATGCATCAAGTGCCGATCCTGTTATGAAATCTGCCGTTTTGACGCGATTGCCGGCGACGCCATTATCATTGAATCTTGAGGCCAACCGTGACTGAGAAAGAAAAGCGAGCGAAAGAGGCGCGGACCCTGAAAATGGAGATCGACCACCGCGAGGTCTCCTTTCCCGAGCACGTCAACGTACTCCGGGCCGCGGAACTGAACAACATCTACATCCCTTCCCTCTGCTCCCACAAGGACCTGAGCCCCTACGGCGGGTGCCGCATGTGCGTCGTGGAAATCGAGGGCATGCGCGGCTACCCTCTGGCGTGCAGCACGACGGCCCAGGAAGGCATGAAGGTGCTCACCGACACAGCGACCCTGCGGGAGATGCGCAAGGAGATTCTGCAGCTGATCCTGAGCGAGCACCCCAGCAGCTGTCTGGTCTGCGGGGAAAAGGCGGAGTGCAGCGAGTACCAGTTCACGATTCGCAAGACGGGCGTCAGCACCGGGTGCCGCTACTGCCCGAACGACCATCAGTGCGAACTGCAGAACGTGGTGGAGAAGATCGGCCTCACGGAGATCAACTACCCGGTCTACTACCGCGGGTACGAGGCCGAACACGACGATCCCTTCTTTGACCGCGACTACAACGTCTGCATCCTCTGCGGCCGCTGCGTGCGCATGTGCCAGGAGGTGCGGGGCACCGCCATCCTGGCCTTCAAGTACCGGGGCCCCAAGGTGCAGATCGGACCGGCCTTCGGCCGGAGCCACGTGGAGGCGGGCTGCGAGTTCTGCGGCGCCTGTGTCTCGGTGTGCCCCACCGGCGCCCTGGCGGACAAAAGCTCCAAATGGGACGGCAAGCCGGACGGAATCGAGGTCTCCACGTGTCCCTTCTGCAGCATCGGCTGCCAGATCGAACTCCACCACAAGGACGGAAAGCTGTCGAAAGCTTATCCAAACCATGACGAGGAGATCAACGACGGTCAGCTTTGCGTTCGGGGCCGGTTCTCCCTGCCCGAAGCCACGCACCATCACGAGCGGGCGAAAAAGCCCATGCTCAAGAGGGGCAAGTACTTCCGCGAGGTGACCTGGCCTGAAGCGCAGGAAGAGGTGGCCGCCAGGCTCAAAGGCTTGAAGCCGGAAGACTTCCTGATGCTCGTCTCAGGGGATCTCACCAATGAAAGCCTGTTTGCGGCCCAGAAGTTTGTCCGTTCCTGCATGGGCAGCAACAGCATCGACTCCACCGCGCGCCGGAGCCTTCCGGGGGGATTGGGTCTGTGGACCAAACTCTTCTCCCTCCCCATATCCATCAAAGGGATCGCGGAGTCGGATGCGATCATCGCCGTGGGTCTTGATTCCCGTTTCTATTTTTCTGTGGCAGGGGTCCAGATCCGGCGAGCCCTCAAGCACGGAGCGACGCTGCTGACCCTTGACGCCAGGGATTCGAACCTGGCCCGCTACACGGATCACCGGCTGCAGCCTGCGCCGGGCCGGGAGGGGATGCTTCTGAATGCCGTGGCCCAGGCCCTTTCAGGCAAGAAGACGGCCCTGAAAACCCTTGCCAAACACGGAGGCATGGGGGAAGCCGCAGTTCAGAAAGCGGTCGATCGGGTCCATGCAGCCGGGAGCCTGTCCGTCGTCATCGGGCCGACGGTTTTCGAATACAGCGACAATACCGAATTGCTGGAGGGGATTTTCGAATTGGCCGAACGCAAGAACACCAATTTCATGCCCCTTTACCATGGAGCGAATGTGCGC
>JALOPA010000761.1 GCA_025454125.1 Thermodesulfobacteriota bacterium | reverse complement strand
GTGATCAGAGCGGCCGCGATCCATCGGTGGAAACCGAAGCGCTCCTTGAGCAGGAGCGCGCCCAGGGCTGTGCCGATCAGGACCGAGGTTTCGCGCAGGGCCGCCACCAGCGCAATGGGCGCTTGCGTCATGGCCCAGAGGGCTAGGCCATACGCGCAGACGGTGCACAAACCGCCGGCCAATCCCTTTCCCCACCCCCTGAGGGACACCGAGACGATGGCCCTGGCATTGCTCGCGAAGCCGATCGCCAGGAGAGGAAAGGTATTCAAGAAAAAGAGCCAGAGCACATAGCTCCAGGCGTTCCCCGAGGCGCGCACTCCGAGCCCGTCCACAATCGTGTAAGCCACAATGACGACGGCGTTCAGGAGCGCAAAGGCCAGTGCGTGCCTCTGGTTCCTCGCGGATCTCCATCCGTCCCCTCCGAGCCAGAGAATCCCCGCGCACAAAAGCAGGATTCCCAACCAAGCGCCGGCGCCGATCGGTTCATGGACGACCCAGACGGCAAGAAACGCCGTGAACAGGGGGGCGGAGCCTCGCATCATCGGGTAAGCAAAGCTTAATTCGCCCGAGCGGTAGGCAAGGGCGACCAGGCTGAAGTAGGCGCAGTGGATGGCGACCGACGCGGCCAGGAAAGGCCAACTGCCTTTTGCCGGCAGCGGAAGAAAAGGAAGAAGCAGGGCGGCGATCGTCCCGGCCCCGGTCACCAGAAGGGTGGTCTCAAGGAGCTTGTTGTCGCCCGATTTGATGAAGGCGTTCCACGCCGCGTGCAGCAAGGCGGAGAACAGCACAATCAGCATGATGTGGAAAGACACGATGTTCTATCCCTCGCTTCATTCGCCCTCGCCAGGCTTGCCCGCCTCATCTTTGCCCGGCCTTCTGCACCACCGTTTCGAGGATCTCTTCGGCTTCCTCCAGAAATCTTCCGAGGGTGGCCTCTTTGCGGGGCCGGGAAAGGTCGCATTCAATGTGGATGCTCACCCTGCTGCCGTCCACCTCCACAAGGGGTCGGCCGATCTCTTGGAGGCGCAGCAGCGCCTCTGAGACGGCCGGGGCAAGCAGTTCCCGGGCAAGACGCATATCCGTGGCCGAAACCGTGAAGGCCCGGCTGAACTCGCTCTCAGTCAAGGGGAGGGGTTCCTCCTCCGACCGGCCGAAGACCTTGCCGAGCAAGGTGCTCCGGCTGATGGTCAGTGAGCCCAAGGGCTTCCAGGTGACGGCATCCAGACGGGTGGAGGCCCTTTCGTGTTCGCCGCCCTCCCCGAAAACGAGCCTCCCCAGCCACTTTTCTCTACCGTAGAAGAGGGAAGGGGAAGACCCCCGGATGACCAGAAAGGCTCCTGGTCGCAATTCCGCCAGCCGTTTCAACACAGGGCACAAGCGCACCCTTCGGTGGTAGTCGTAGAAACCCAGGAAAAGGAGAACGAGCACAATGAGCACGGAAAAAAAGACCATCAGGGCTGTGAGTGAAACGGGATAATGCTCCTCGTTGTAGTGATAACCGTAATAGCACCAGGAGATCAACGCGGCGATGAGCACGAGATACACCGGCAGGGCCTGCACGTTGAGCCGAGGGACCGGGTCGCTCGTTTGCTCCAGCTTCATTCGGAAGGTGTCGGGCCGTTGGAACTCCTGCGGCAGATCAAAAGGGTAGATGCCCCTCTTCTTCGCCTTGAGCTTGCCATTGTCCTTCATCCATGCGCTGTCTATTTTCTGCGTCGCCTCTTGGAGTTGTTCGCTGTCCAGGGACTGCCCCAGGGTGTTTGCAACCCGCAGGACCTCCAGGGAACTCGGGCCTCCCCGTTCCAGACGCCATAACATGGGAAGAAAACACCTCTTTTGTGATGGTCACTCGTTCCCCATGTCTTGCCTCGGCTCGGAGCTTTTTCAGCAGCGCATCGACGGCCGTTTCCCTACTGTAGATTTTCGTCCGCTGGGGCATGGGGTCCATTTCCTGCCCTGAGGGCGCGTTTGAAACGGTGAGGCTCCCTCCATCCTCGTATTCCACATAGCAGTCGACCCATATCCCGCTGGTAGGATGGTCATAAATGACGCCGGCCGTCTGTTCGGAGGGCCGGACAAAGCCGGATAGGATGAGAGAAGGGATTTGCCAACAGCGGTAGTGGCCTGCTTTCTCGAAACCATTGCACAGGAAGGCCTCCGTCAGTTCGTCGATTTTCTTTGGATCGGACCATTTCGGCTGATCGATGGGGGAAAGATCGATGGCGAGAACGGGTTTCCGATAGAGCTTCAGGAGAAATTTGGAAACGAGATATCCTGCGGCGGCAACCGTTCCGGCAATGATAAGAAGAGGGATCGTCGTCATATCCTCGATTCCAACGCAGAGTTAGGCTGCCGCTTTCAATGAACCCTTGCCAAAGACCTGTCGTGCCATTTGGTGAGCAGAAGGAGCGCAACAACCGACCCGACGAGACACAGGAACATGTCGCTTTGCGTGTCCCAAATATACCCTTGCGTTCCAAGGAAGGCCTCCGTGTCTGCCGGATTGGAAAGGGAAGCCAGCCATTCGATAATTTCGTAAATTGCCGAAAAAGCCAGGGGCACGGAGATCGAAAGAAAGCCAAGCCACTTGCCCGACTTGAGCGGTGAGGTTCGGGCGAGAATCTCGCGCGTGTAGAGGGCCGGAGCAAAGCCCTGCATGAAGTGCCCGATCTTGTCGTAATTGTTGCGAGTCCAGCCGAACCAGTCTTCCATCCAGAAGCCCAGGGGGACCTTGGCGTAAGAGTAATGGGCGCCGAGCATCAGAATCATGGCATGGAGAGCGATCAGCGTATAGATCAGATCGGTCAAGGGGAATCTCCGGTAGGTCAGGACCAGGACCGGCAGCGCGAGCATGAATGGAAGGGTTTCCAAAAACCAGGTGAGGCGGGTGTCATGTGGCCCGATGGCCGACCAGACAAAGACAGCCATCACCACGATCAGCAAAACCAACGGAACTTTATTGGATCCCATGCGCGAACTCCTTACGATATCGGTGTGCCGGATGAGCCTCTTGCGGCGTCTCAACCAAAGCTTGTCATCTCGACCGCAGGGAGAGATCTTGATACGCTGTGATCAGCCCCAAGATTTCTCGCATTCGCTCGAAATGACATACCTGTAAAGGCATCCTTGAGACGCTACACACGAGGGTAGCTCAGAGACGGTGCCCGCCCTCCGTTTCCTCAATGATTTTCGCACAGACAGCGTCTTGGTTCAGTCTACCACATCGGATCGTGATGTCTGCAAATTTTGCATAGAG
>JALOPA010000106.1 GCA_025454125.1 Thermodesulfobacteriota bacterium | reverse complement strand
ACGCTGATTGAGCCCTACTATGGGAATCGGACCAAACGGTTGATAAAATCTCCCAAACTCGCTTTCTTGGACACCGGTCTGGCGGTTTTTCTGGCCGGATTGCGTACCGAGCAAGACTTATTTAGATCCTCTCTTGCAGGTGCGATCTGGGAATCTTACGTGTTCGGACAGATATTGAGACATACCGGGTCAAAAGGAGCGCCCGCAACAATCAACTATTGGCGAACCGCCAGCGGCCCGGAGGTGGACCTGGTCATCGAAGAGGGCTCCACGAAAGTTGCGGCAGTGGAGTGTAAGTTGAAAGAACGCCCTGATATAATGGATTCAGCCGGCCTGAGGGCTCTGGAGGAGGCGGAGAAGGGAAAAATAACAATGAAGATTTTGGCTTGCCGGACGAAGGTTACCTACAAGCTCTCCGATGGAACCTGGGTGCTGAATCCATCGGAGCTCTTGAAAGTTCTGAAGATCGGCTAGATCTGTTATGGAGTGTTGATGTGAGCCAGGGTGGTGATTTCTTTGGCTCGTTTGCGGTCGAAGGAGGAAGAGAAGCGGGAGACGGACACGATGGTTGAGGCCCCAAGGATCAATTCCCTATGTTGGTAATGGGCTAATACCCTTCGAGGATGAGGTCCGAGAGCAGGATCCGGACCGTGACGATCGCCGTGAACACCATGAAGAGAGTGGATGAGGTCAGGGCGAGTCTGGTTTGAAGCTTGGGCATCATTTCCGATAGGCTCTGCGTTTTCCGGAAAGGCGTCAACGCCCCGACGCTCAACCCCAAAATGGTGGCGCCGAGAAGGGTCGCGTAAAGGAGATAGCCGATATACCCGTATTCCCTTTGAAGGATGCAGAAAGGGCATCGGTGGGTGGGCAGTTCATAAATGTATGGAGAGATGAAGGAGAAAACCGCGACTACGGAGACGACAAACGCCAGAGCACTCGCGGCTGAAAACAAATACCCGCCCTTAGCTCTCAGGAAGTAAAAGAAACCTATGCCGATCGTGAACAGAAGGGTCCCGTAAAAGACCGATTTTGCCGGGAGAGTCGGGAGACTTCCGATTTCAGAAGGCAGCACAAAGGCCTCAGTGCTGAAAAGGGTCCCGCAGCAGGAGGTGATGATGTCCGGGTCAAGGCGAAGGAAGTAGTTGGCTTGGAGGAACGACTCCAGGAGAACGAGAGGGACGAGGACGAGGAAGAAGCGACATTTGGTTTTCATCAGCGGATAGTCATACCCGCGGGTGTCGGCATAGTTGAGAACCAGCCAGATGCCCGCGAGCAGGAAATTGACGAGCTTTGCAATAAGCGTCGGATAGCCATAAGCATTGGCGTAAAGAGACCCGGCCGCGCACATGGCGCCTACAAAGAGAGAGTGGATCTGATCCGCGGTAAAGACGAAGAGAAAAAAAGACAGGAGCTCGAATCCGAAGGCGTAGGCGGCAAGGGTGGAAATGAGATAGGTCTTCCTCTCGAGAGAGAGCTGCAGTTCGCTGCCGCTCTGAAGGTCCCACTTTCTTAAGATCTGAAAGGCGTAGGAGGCCGAATAGACGATCATGAAGCTCACAAGGATGGAGCCCGCGAAGAGAGCCATGACCGCGGGATGAAAGATCATTCCCCTGCTCCCTCTATCCTTCCGTCTCTCACGTTCACCACCCTGTCCACTACCCCTGATTCGTAAACCAGCGGGTCATGGCTTGCCAGGATCAGGGTTTTACCGTCCTCCTTCAATTTTCCCAGGATGTCCATGAATTCCAGCGAAAGCTTGGTGTCGAGGTGGGCCGTTGGCTCGTCCGCGATGATGACCGAGGGGTTGTTCATCAGGGCCCTGACAATGGTCACTCTTTGCGCTTCGCCGCCTGAAAGCCATTCCACTTTGGAGTTGGCTTTTGGGGCAAGAGTGAAGAGATCGAAGAGATTCAGAGCCCTTTTCCTGATGGAGGAGAAGCGTTCGCCCAGAGGATACGCAGGCAGCATGGCGTTTTCCAGTGCCGTGATTCCCTTGATGAGGTTGAACTGCTGGAAGATGAACCCGAAGGTCTTGCGCCTGATCTCCGTGAGGAACCGCTCCGGAAGGCTCGTGATCTCCCGGTCGAAGATCCGGATCCTGCCGACTGTGGGTCTGGTCATGCAACCGATGAGGCTCAGGAGTGTCGTTTTCCCCGATCCGCTCGGGCCCTTGAGCACCGTGGCTCTGCCGGCCTCGATGGAAAGGCTGATCCCCTGTAGGGCCGCAAACTCATTGGGTTTCCCTGAATTGAAGACCTTTCCGATGTGGGTGAGCTCGATCATGGTCAGCGATCACCTCATCACGGAATCGGGGTCAACGATGGCGGCTCTCCAGGATGGGATGATCGTGGCCACCGTATAGGGAACGACGGTGAGAAAGAACAGGGAAGCCACTTGAGCGCCATTGATGAAGGGAGTGATTTTGAATGCGGGATAAAGGACGGCCCATCCCTTGAGCACGGGTTCAAAGAGCATGAAAGAAGTGAAAAAAACATGGATGTACGCCAGAACGATCCCGATGAGGAAGGATGAGAGGGAAACCACGAGGCCTTCCCAGAACTTCATCCTGATGATGTCCGAGGTCTCCCATCCGATGGCCTTGAGAATGCCGATTTCTTTTTTTTCCTCCACGCTCAAGCCCGAGGCTTTGTCCCAGGCAAAGATGATGAACGCCAGCACAGCCCCGAAGAGAATGGCGAGCAGGATGCCTCCCCTCCAGTTGAAGATGGCGTCATAGGTTCGAAGGATTTCCTCTCGGAGGATCTGCCGGGTGTCGGGGAGAATCTCCGCCACCTTCACGGCGATGGTGGAAAGCTCTTTCGAATTCCTGACGCTCACGGCCAGGTCTGTGGCAAAGTCTTTGGGAGTGCCGAAAATCTCTCTGAAGTCGTGCTCGGATATCAGGACCAGGTCAGAAGTAGCCAGACCGGATTCGGAAGAAAAAACCCCTTTTATTTCGAGCTCGATCGTAACCCCCTGGTAAGTCCTGAACTCGAGCGTGTCTCCCGGGGACGCAAGCCTGATTCTTGAAACTCCCTCGCCGACGGCGACAGAGCCGGGAGAAACCTCAGGCTCTTCGACGGCCATCAACGTGTAATTGGCGCCCACAATGGGATCATAATAGTATCCCCACAAACGTGCCTTGATCGAGTTGACGCCCCGAATGGCCTTGAGCCGGTCGGCGTAGGCCACCGGGATCAGTTCATGCCGGCCGGCAACCAGTTTCTGAACGATCATTTCAGGCGCTTCCTTGAGCAGCAGGGAAGCTTCCTCGTGAAGGGCGTAGGTGAAAAACAGAACGGAAGCAAGCAGGAAAACGATCAAGGTGTAAACCGAAACGAGAGCGGTATTCTTCCTTTTTCTTCTGAGGAGGGAAGAGAGAGTGAAGTCAAGAATATTGCGATGCCTTTCAATCCACGTTCTCATGCGTCTTTTTGCCGGCTGCGGGAGGGATTACGAGAGAACCAGACGGAAAATGATCCAATGCCATTGGAGAATCCTGAAAGGCCGTGTGGAAATCGGCCAGGGAAGGATGCCGGGTGTAGCTTGCTTCGGTGAAGACGCAGAGATCGGTGAGGCCAAGCCTCCGGACCAGGCCTGCCTTGTCCTGAAGATGGTTCGCATCGCTGGTTTGCTGAACCCTGGCATGGGTGAACAGGCCCCCCAGCAGCACTGTCTGAACGGCGAGGTAAAGAAAATAGAGGCTGGATTTTCTCATAGACTTCAATCCAGCCCCTTCACAAGATCGTCGGTGATGTCCTGAAAACGCAGCAGCGCTTTCCCCTTGTGGTCCTTGAGGAACTCCTTGGCATCCTCCTCCTTTTCAAAGGGGATCAATTCCTTTCCCATGGGGCCGTAGATATCGCTTCCCGTCACGTAGAAAGCCTTGAAGCCGTCGATCAGTCCGAGGCTGTAGTAATCGGTCACATGGATCCGGGCGATGTCATCGCGTGTTTTTGAAGGGTTGAATTTCTGAAGGTTGAAATAATATTTCATCATGTCCTTCACGCCGTCAAAATAAGCACGGGTCTTGTCCCCGAAGGTGATGACCGCAATGAAATCGGGATATTTTGCCACGAACATCCCGCAAACGGGGCACTTGTCCTTCGGTCCCGGCTTGACGGGTTGCTCGCCGGCGGCCCACGCGGAAGGCGCACTCACCAAGACGAGAATAAGAAGGAACAGAAGGCGGTTTCCCATAACCCATCTCTAAAAAATGAAGAGCGAAAGGCGTGTCAACTCGCTTTGGGCATCTTTCGCATCTTGCGCTTTTCGCGGATCATCTTCGTGTCTGAATACATGTCCTCATAAGTGGCCTTCATGGCCTCCTCAAAGGTCGCCACTTTGCCCTGGTTCTCCTTCACAAACGCCTCGGCCGCCCCCTTTTCAGCAAAAGCCCACTTGGCCCGCTTGGTCATCACGCCGGGTTTGTCTCCTCCAATAACCCAAAACGCCTTTTCTGCGTCGATGAGGGCTTTTGTGTTGTAATCGCCAACCTCGATGGCCTTAGGGGTTTTGTCGATGTTGAGGGCAAGGTCGACAGCAAGACAGTGGATGCTGCAAGTGCCGAGCTGCGAACCGTCGTCATAGGTCACCAGCATCCGGCTGTGGGCAAACTTGGCCCGGTCCATGCCGCAATACTTGCACGAGGCATTTTTTTGAACATCCTCCTGGGCGTAGGCGAAAGAGAATGCGCCGGTGAAACTGACCAGAGCCATTCCAAGAAGAAATAGACCGAATCTTTTCATGTTTTCTCCTCCTTGAATTAAATCACAAAATAAGTTGAAGCAAGACGGATACAAGGGTGCGCCACCGTTCCGCATGAAACAAGCCTAATTCACGCCCGGGTAAGAGGGTATCAGGTGAAGACCCCATATTTAACCGCCAAGGGCTGTATATCCATTGCCATCGTCCGAATCGGATTCGAGAACCAGGCTGGGAGGTCCATGCCGCTTGGGTGTTCTCCCGGATCCTGAAAGAATAAAAAGATAGGTTTTGCGTTCCCCTGGGCAAGGGACTATCTTGATGTCTGTCCAACTGGATCTTATAATAGCCCAATCTACCTTCAATCCTCAAAAATGGCAAGTGGATCACATGAACGCAAGAACATTGAGCACTCTTCTTTTGACGCTGCTGATCACCGTTCCCCATGCCGATGCAAAGGATCTTGAGCTGAGAAAAAAGGCAGGGGAGTATGACGTGGAAATACGGATTGACAGAAATCCGCCTATTCTCGGCGACAACAAGATCGAAGTGGAAGTAAAGACCGCGGCCGGGGCTCCGATAGGAGACGCCAATGTCCTGGTGAACTACTACATGCCGCCTATGCCGAGGATGGCGCCCATGAACTATACGACCCACGCGAAGCCGAAAGGAAAAAAGTACACGGCCACCATGAATCTCATCATGGCGGGGCCATGGGTTATTGCCGTGAAGATCGCCCGTGACGGGAAGATGACGACCGCGAAATTCAATATCGACGCTCAATAAACGCCAAACTCTGTAAAGCGACCTGGATCATCGAGAAAGAGCGGTAAGGAGGCACGGTTCGGATGAAAAAGTATCGGTTTGTTTTTCTCCTGGTGCTCATGATCGGTTCATTCGCGGCGGGCTCCTGGTACAGCAAAAAGGAAATCGCCACCGAAGACGTGCCCCCTGCGAAAGCTCTCTCTGTTCAGGACGCAGGTGAAGCGGAGACGGGGTCTCCGCCTCCCGGCACTGTGGAAATTACCCCGGAGCGGCAACAGGTCATCGGCGTCAAGGTAGAGTCCGTTGAGAAAAAACCGGTGTCACACACCCTCAGGGTTCTGGGACGGGTGGCGGCGGACGAAACTAAAATCTATAGGATTAACGCGTTCGTGGACGGTTGGATCCAGGAGGCCCGCCCGAATACCGTTGGAAGTCTGGTCAAGAAGAATGAAATCCTCGCCTCCTTCTACAGCCCCGAGTTTCTGAATGCGGAGCAATCCTACATTTATGCCCTGGGCACGATTGACCGTTCGCAGATAGGCAAGCGGCTGGAACTGGGCAAGAAAGAACTCGCCACCCCTCAGCTGTCTTCGAATCTGCTCAACCTGCACCGATGGATCGACACCCTGAGAGGCCTGGGCATGGGAGACAGGCAGATCGAGGAGATCGGCCGCACCGGTCAGGTGGTGCAAGACGTCCACATCATCTCTCCTGCGAACGGTTTTATCACCGCTCGCAACGTTTCTCCGGGACAGAGATTCCTGAAAGGAGATTCACTGTTCCAGATCGTCGATCTGAGCCGTGTGTGGATTCTTGCGGACGTGTACGAACATGAAGCGCAGTACTTTCAGGCCGGAGCCCGGGTGGGGGTCGCTGTCCCTTATCACAAGAAAACCTATTCTGCGACCGTGAGCAAAGTCTTGCCCGTCTTCGACGCCTCCACGAGAACCCTCAAGGTCCGCCTGGAGATGGAAAACCCGGGGTTTGAATTGAGGCCGGACATGTTTGCGGACATCGAGCTTTCGGTCAGCCTCCCTCCGGCCATTGCGGTACCGGTGGATGCGGTTCTCCACTCCGGTTTGAGGAAAACCGTTTTCGTAGACCGGAGCAACGGGTTCTTCGAAAGGCGGCAGGTGGAAACGGGATGGCGCATGGGAGAACACGTAGAACGCATCGTCATCTCAGGGACCTTCTTCGTTGATTCGGAGAGCCGGCTTCAGCTTGCAGGGCAGGGAATCTTCGGGATGATGAGCGTGGATCCGGTGTGCGGCATGGAAGTGGATGAGGCCAAGGCCAGCGCTACAGGGAGGATGAGCGTGTTCCAGGGGAAGACCTATTACTTCTGCGCCGAGGACTGCAAGGAGCAGTTCGACAAAGAACCGCAGCGCTTTGTCAAAACGCCCGCCGAGAAGCATGAAAAGTCAATGAGCCCCAAGCATTCAGGTCCCGGCCATGATTAACCGGATCATCGATTTTTCCGTAAAAAACAGACTGGTCGTCTTCATTCTTGTCGCCGCCGCATCCCTGGCCGGATGGTGGTCGATGAAAAGGGTGTCCCTGGACGCCATCCCCGACCTCAGCGACACCCAGGTGATCATCTATTCGCGGTGGGACAGGAGTCCGGACATCATCGAAGATCAGGTGACCTATCCGATTGTGACGGCGATGCTCGGCAGCCCGAAAGTGAGGGCGGTGAGAGGATTCACGGACTTCGGCTACTCCTTCGTCTATGTCATCTTTGAAGACGGAACCGACATCTACTGGGCCAGGGCGAGGACCCTCGAATACCTCTCCAGCGTGATTCCCCGTCTTCCAACCGGAGTAAAAACCGAACTGGGCCCGGACGCCACCGGCCTCGGGTGGATTTTCCAGTACGCTCTTGTCGACACGTCGGGAAAACACAGCCTGGCCGACCTGCGCGCCTACCAGGACTGGTCCCTGCGCTACTATCTCAAGTCCGTTCCCGGGGTCGCGGAAGTCGCCCCCATCGGCGGATTTCAAAGACAGTACCAGGTGAATCTGGATCCCAACAGGCTGCAGGCTTACGGCATTTCGATCAAACGCGTCGTCGAGGCGGTTCAGGGCGGGAACGCCGAAGTGGGCGCAAGACTGATGGAGTTCGCCGGGACCGAGTACATGGTGCGGGGCCG
>JALOPA010000105.1 GCA_025454125.1 Thermodesulfobacteriota bacterium | reverse complement strand
CTCCCCGGAGGTCGTTGCCCCGGCCTGAGTTCCCTCGCCCGGCTTTGGGAGGAGCGCATTCTTCAGGGTGAATAGAATCTCCACATCATTGCTGATGGTCGCGCTCAAGGACTCCACGAGCTTGGCCTTCAGGGAAAGCCGGGCGTCGCCCAGGACGAACCGGGGATCAGAACTCCAATCCGCCCCCTTAAAACCCAGCTTGAACTCCAGCCCCTGCCCGCTGATCATCTCCATGCCCTCCAGTTCGACCGTGGCGTCCTTGGCTCTGAAGACCGCCTGCCAGCCGTCCACTGCGCTGGCTTCGATCGTGCACTTGTTCAGAGCGATCTTGGAATTCTGGACATTGACTCTCAGGGTGAAAGGCTCTGTGACCAACTGCTTTTTGGAGGGATCTACTTGAAAGTTGAGTTTGTCCACGTAATACAAAATTTTCCGCGCCTCTCGATCGTTGAGGGCCAGCCCATAGAGACACCCTTGCTCCTGCGTGAGCGCGCCGAAAGCGGAAAACGTGACCTTCTCCACCTTGAACTCGAATCGGCTGCTGGAGGCCTGGGCCAGAGTTTCTC
This sequence comes from Thermodesulfobacteriota bacterium, assembly GCA_025454125.1. The sequence continues at coordinate 6,202 of JALOPA010000105.1, read as the reverse complement.
TGAAGCTTTTTTCAAAGCGGCTCTGAGCAGAGGACTTGAACAGGTAAAAGACCCCCAGCACCACGAGGAGGACCGCTCCTGTCGCACAGAGACCGATCTTGAAGCCTCTTGTCTTGATCAGGGTTGAGAGCGCCGATGGGTCTGTCTTCCTTTGAAGCGCTTCTCTGTAGGAATTCCCATTCGCCTCATCTTCCGACACCCGGCGCTTCTTCGGCTGGAGGACAACGAAACCCTGCTGGCGATTGGCCCTGTCCCTGAGGGGATCGCCGGAAGCCTTCATCATGGTGAAGTTCTTCCCGCACTTCTTGCACGGCGTCGTGACCCCGTCTTCGGGAATGCGTTCCGGAGAAACGAAATAATTGGCGAAACAATGAGGGCAGAAGACTTCGACCTGGTCCAGCATTGTGGTGCATCCTTTCTAGGGAGACGAAGGCCTTTCTCTCAGGAACTGGTCCTTGAGCGCTCTGATCTTTTCCTGCTTGGCCCTGTCCTGGGTTCCATCCGCCGAAGTGCCCGCCGTCCCCTGCCCCGCCTTCTTCCCGTTCAAGAGAGTTTCCTGAATGTGGCTTCTCTCCACCTGGGTGACCTTGAGGTAGCTCATCTGGGTCTCCAGGCCGGCGGCAGGCCCTTCCAGCTGTTTTTTCAGAAGGGAGGTCTCACCCGTGTCGAGCCTTACCTCCGAAGGGATCTCGATCTGATGGAGGACCCTGCCCTGGGCGTCCAGAGCGCTCACCGCCACGCGAACCTCGCAAGGGTCCCCCCGGTTCATGATCTCAAAGACTACGGTGCAGGGGCTCTTGGATTGGCTGTCAGGTCCTCGCACCATGCGCACGTTGTTGATGACGATGTTCTCATCCTGGTACCTGGGCCCGGGATGGACAAGGAGAACCGTTTCGCCCTCCACGCCCTTGTACTTCGGAAAGGTCTTTTCAAAATGGACGCTCTGGAGGGGCAGGGTCACGTTCCCGCCGAATTTTCGGCATATCATCTTGGCCCCGTCCAGCCAGCCCATCTGGCATTCGATCACCTTCCCGTCGTTCATGTAGACTTTCTTGACAGGCGCAAAAACATCCTGGCTCCAGGCATTGGCCGGAAAGGATCCTGCAAAAAGACACACAAGAACTAGGAAATGGATCTTCCTCATCCCTGTCCTTTCTCACAGTTTTTCACGATCGGCTCCTTCAGGGTGTAACTTAAAAAGCACTCGCTTATTTTCCGTTTATCTTTATATGCAATGGTTGTACCAGACGGTGAAGCCGGGTCTCACTTGTCATTTTTTGATTTTTGTTAAGCAAATATAGGCAGTTAAATTAAATGAGCAAAATGGGCTCTTTTAATGAGATTAAGCGAAAATTGTCAAACTTTGGCAATTTTGGGAAGAATAAAGATTGGGACATAGATGAACGCAAATGAACACAGATCACTTTTTCTTTGGAGTTAGAAGGAAACAATCCGTCTCTATCCGCGTTAAGCTGTGTCCCATAGGATTTGATCCTAAATCATTTGACAGAATTGCCTCCCTCACCTAACCTCTTGAGCCAGTGGCAAAGGGACAGAGGGACAAAGGCACAGAGCCGAAGAAAGGGACAAAGTGATAAGGGGCAAAGATTCAAAGGGTAAAGAAAAAAAGAAGTCTTCTGCTTTGCCCCTCTGTGCCTGTGTGCCTATGTCCCTTTTTTTGCTTTGTGCCTATGTGCCTTTTACCCGCCGTCAGTGTGGCGGGTTGCATCTTTGTGCCTGCGTCGTGGTGCAAAAAGCAAAGTGAACTCTTTGCCTCAGGCCGCGGGCTGTCCTCTCGGACAACGACAAAGAGCTGCAATTGGAGGAGTCCTCTGAAAAAACGACCTGTTATCGGCATCACCATGGGCGATCCCTCGGGTATAGGACCGGAGATCATTGTCAAGGCCCTCTCCGATTCGAGGATCTATGAGCTCTGCCGCCCTGTTGTGTTCGGCGACCCGGGAGCATTGATTCTTTACAAGGGCAAAAAGCGTGTTCCAGCCGTCAGAGAAATCATCCACCCCTCTGAGGCGCAAGGGAAACCGCGGCAGATTGACCTCGTCGCCGTGTGCAACCTGCAGCCGGATGTTCTCACGCCGGGAATCCCGAACACGGCAGGCGGGACCGCCATGGTGGACTGCATCCTCACCGCTGTGGACCTGGCCGGGAGAAAAGAACTCGCCGCGGTGGTCACCTGCCCCATCAGCAAAACCCTGATGCATGAGGCCGGATACGCTTACGAGGGTCATACCCAGCTCATTGCGTCGCGCACCCGATGCAGGGACTTCGTCATGATGCTGGCAGGCGCAAAGCTCCGCGTGGCCCTGGTGACCATCCACTGCGCGCTGAAAGAGGTCCCGGTCCTTCTGAGCAAAGAAAACATCTTCAAAACCATCAGGATCACAGCGAAGGCGCTCGAGCAGGACTTCGGGATTCTTAGACCGCGGCTTGCCGTGGCCGGTCTCAACCCTCATGCCGGAGAAAAGGGCCTGTTCGGCAAAGAGGAGGAAGAGCTCATCGTCCCTGCGATCCGGAAGGCAAAGACCCAAGGGTATCGCGTGGAAGGTCCCTTTCCTGCGGACAGTCTCTTTTGCAAGGCCGCAGGAGGAGAATTCGACGCGGTGGTGTCCATGTACCATGATCAGGGTCTCATTCCCTTGAAGCTTCTCCACTTCTCAGACGCCGTGAATGTCACTTTGGGACTGCCGATTGTCAGAACATCCGTGGACCACGGAACCGCCTATGACATTGCCGGCAAGGACCTAGCCGATCCCTCGAGCCTTAAAGCCGCGATCCGGATGGCCGTCCAAATGGCGAAGAACAGAGAGACGGCATTGAAGCACCACGGACACTCAGCATGACGGGGTTGCACGGACAAGCCCTGCTTGTCCGTGGGAGACGATGCAGACTTCAGGGCGATCGAGTTGTCGCATGAGCGGTCGACCGGCCGGATAAAGTTCCGGAAGAAAAGAGAGGGAGGAAAATTTGTTCCTTTTCCTCCCTCTTGGATGGAAGTTATACTTAGGGGAGATCTGTTGCCTGTCGCACCTCACAGGTGTTTTCGGGACAGAAGAGATTCAGCCAAAAGCCTTTCTCTTCCTTTTCAGGCGCGCCTTTGACCGGGAACGTGATGCGTCCTTCTCCCGTGAGACATGAAAGGTCAGGGCATGGAACCTCAAGCCAAACGCCTTCCGCACTGGATGTTTGCGCCGCCCGGATCTTTTCCTCGGGCAGCCTGGACACCTCCTGGTCGCTGAGGGACCGTACTCCTGGAACAAACACAGTGACATGGTTCGCTTCCATGCTGGATCACCTCCTTTTTCCTTGGTTGCTAAACCATTAACCTCTGCCGCCCCAATGTCAATAGGGCGGAGGGCTAATCTCCTGAGATGACTAGAGTCTTTGCGCAAGATTTTTGATTAACCCGGTGCGCACATGCGAACTCGGACCGTGCTCAGGAAGCACCGGTGGACGGTTGACAGGTTACAGAGAAATCCCGGGGGTTCAACAAAAAAAGATCCATGCCTACGGACACCATTAAAATCCGCGGAGCAAGACAGCACAACCTCAAGAACCTTTCTCTGGACATCCCGCGCAACAAGCTCGTGGTGATCACAGGACTGTCAGGATCCGGCAAGTCCTCCCTTGCCTTCGACACCATCTATGCCGAAGGGCAAAGGCGCTACGTCGAATCGCTTTCCGCCTATGCACGGCAGTTCCTGGAGCAGATGGACAAGCCGGATGTGGACGCCATCGAAGGACTCTCTCCTGCCATTTCCATCGAACAGAGGTCGGCCAGCAGCAATCCCCGTTCCACGGTGGGCACGGTCACGGAGATCTATGACTACCTGCGGCTCCTCTTTGCGAGGATCGGCAAGCCCCACTGCCCCCAGTGCGGTCTGGAGATAGCGCCGCAGACCACCCCGCAGATCATCGACCAGGTTCTGGCCCTGCCGGAAGGGACTCGGATCCAGATCCTGGCCCCTCTTGTGGACTCCAAGAAGGGCGAACACGCTCAGCTCCTTCAGAAGCTGAGGAAGGACGGCTTCACCCGGGTGAAAATCGACGGAGAAACCGTGCTTCTGGAAGAAAACATTGCCCTCGATAAAAGCAGGAAGCACACGATCCGCGTGATCGTCGATCGCCTGGCCGTGAACAAATACATCAGGCGCCGCCTCACAGACTCCATGGAGCTTACCCTCCGTCTTTCCGACGGCCTGGCGCTCCTCGATCTCCCGGAAGGGAGGGAGATCTTTTTCAGCCAAAAAGCGGCTTGCACGAACTGCGGCATCAGCATTCCTGAGCTGACCCCCCAGATGTTTTCCTTCAACAGCCCCCAGGGCGCGTGCGCGGAATGCAGCGGCCTGGGCATCAAGCGGTACTTTGACCCGGACCTCATCGTGCCCGACCCCAACCGGTCGCTCCACGACGGTGCCATCGCGCCTTGGGCCACCCGCCACTCCATTTACTACCAGCAGATGTTGGATGCCCTCTGCCAGCACTACCGGGTGGACGTCTACACCCCTTACCGAAGTCTCCCGAAGAAGGTGCAGGAGGTTTTTCTGCGCGGCTCCGGCGAAGAAAAGATCAAGTTCTATTTCGAGCGCGACGACCACCGCCACTATTACAAACGGCCCTTTGAGGGCGTCATTCCCAGCCTCGAACGACGGTACCGCGAAACAGAGTCCTACATGATCCGGGAAGAAATCGAGAAATACTTGAGCCTCCAGCCCTGCCCCTCGTGCCAAGGCGCGAGGCTGAAGCCCGTTCCCCTTGCCGTGACGGTGCACGGGCTCTCCATCCGTCAGCTCACGGCCTTGTCCATCGAGCGATCCTTCGACTTTTTCGAGGACCTTCGGCTCGACCCGAGAGAGGCCGCCATCGCGGAAAGGGTTCTCAAGGAGATCCGCGAGCGGCTGTGGTTTCTGAGAAGCGTGGGGCTCGACTACCTCTCCATGGACAGGCCCGCCTCCACCCTGTCCGGAGGAGAGGATCAAAGGATTCGGCTGGCCACTCAGATCGGTTCAGGGCTTGCCGGCGTTCTCTATGTTCTCGACGAGCCCAGCATCGGCCTTCATCAGAGGGACAACCTTCGCCTCCTCCAGAACCTGAGGCGGTTGAGAGATCTCGGGAACACGGTTCTGGTGGTCGAGCACGATGCGGAGACCATTCTTTCCGCAGATCAGGTGATCGACATGGGCCCTGGGGCGGGCGTGAACGGGGGGGAAATCGTCTTTCAGGGGACCGCGTCTCAGCTCTTGAGAAGCGAGGCGTCCCTGACCGGCAGGTACCTCTCAGGACGGCAAAGCATCCCCTTGCCTAAATCGAGAAGGCCCTCCAACGGCTCCAGGCTGGTGATTGAAGGAGCCGCTCACAACAATCTCAAGGACGTCCGGGTGGAAATCCCTCTCGGCACCTTCACCTGCGTCACCGGAGTTTCGGGCTCGGGAAAGAGCAGCCTCATCAACGAAATCCTCTTTCCCGCCCTGGCTCAACGGCTCTATCGTTCGAAGGAAAAAATCGGCAAGGTGAAAGCCTTTCACGGTTTCCAGCATGTCGACAAGGTCATCCGCATTGATCAAAGCCCGATCGGGAGAACCCCTCGGTCCAACCCCGCCACCTACACGGGAGTGTTCAATCCCATCCGGGACCTCTTCGCCATGCTGCCAGACGCGAGAGTGAGAGGCTATGCGCCGGGAAGGTTCAGTTTCAATGTGAAGGGGGGACGGTGCGAAGCGTGCAACGGCGACGGCATCATCAAGATCGAGATGCACTTTCTCCCGGACGTGTACGTAACCTGTGAGGAGTGCCAGGGGCTTCGGTTCAACCGGGACACGTTGGAAGTCCGGTACAAGGGGCTTCACATCGCCGACGTCCTGGGGCTGACCGTGTACCAGGCCTACGGCTTTTTTGAGCACGTGCCCGCCATCAAAAGCAAGCTGAAGACCCTGATCGACGTGGGGCTCGGGTACATCACCCTGGGCCAGTCCGCGGTCACCCTCTCCGGAGGTGAAGCGCAGAGGGTGAAACTCTCCAGGGAGCTGAGCAAAAGGGACACGGGAAATACCCTGTACCTTCTTGATGAGCCGACCACGGGCCTCCACTTCGCGGACATTCAGAAACTCCTCGAGGTGTTGAACCTCCTGGTCGACCTCAACAACACGGTCGTGGTCATCGAGCACAACCTCGACGTGATCAAGAC
>JALOPA010000104.1 GCA_025454125.1 Thermodesulfobacteriota bacterium | reverse complement strand
CTACAAGGATGGGGTGGTGGCCTTTCTCCTCAACGGGCTTTTCATCTGGGCCACCGTCGAGGCCTTCCATCAGGATCAGGAAGTGCTCGGAGCCGTTCTGGGGGTTATCGAACTGGGCTTTTACTCCGGCACCATTTACAGCGCGGTCAACTCGGCCCACAAGCACAACCGGAAACTCAAGCAGGATTTTCTCCAGGGATTGCCGGATGCCGTTGACCTCAATGTTTTCGCCACCAAAGAAGGCCACATCGGTCTTGCCTTGACATTCACTTTTTGAATTCAACACCACAAAAAACCAACCACGAAAACACGAAAATTGGAAAGCACGAAGCAAACAATCCCCCTCTCCCGTTGGCGCGAGAGGGTCGGGGGGAGGGGGGAGCGCGAGGCCATTGACTGAATTGTTTGCGATATCATCCCCGCGCGGGCGGTAATCCAGTGTGTCGGAAGCTATTCCCTCTCTTCTTTCGTGACTTCGTCCTTTCGTGTTTTCGTGGTAATGGATTTGGTTAGGGTTTCTTGCGCAAGGCTTCCAGGATCTCCTGCTTTGTTGCCTTGGGGTTCTTGGAGAGCATGCCTGCAATCAGGTTCGCGGTGAATGCGGCTGAAATGGACGTGCCGGCATAGATCCCGGGGTCTCCCATGTAGCCCACGGGAAGGGAGGCAAACCCAGGCGCATAAACATCGACGAAATCCCCGCGATTGGATCTCTCCCACGCCTTCCCGTTCGGCGCCAGAGCCCCCACCCCGATGACCTCAGGGTAAGCGGCAGGATATTGCGGGTCTCCGGTGGGTTCGTTTCCGGCCGAGGCGACTAGGATCAGGCCCTTGGCGCCGGCTGCTTCAAGGGCTTCGGAAAGAAACGCACTCTTGGTCTCCGATCCCCAGCTCAGGCTCATCACGCGAGCCCCGTTCTTGATCGCAAAATCGATGCTTTCCATGAGAAGAACGTTGGAGGTGAACCCGTTCTCGTCAAAGGCCTTGATAGGAATAATGGGTGTTATCGCAACGCTCTCCTCTTGGACCCCTATGGGCTTCACCAATCCGGAAGCGATCAAGGCCATCTGGGTTCCGTGCCCTCCGGTGTCGGAAAGGGGCTTGTCCGGATTGAGCGCATCCAGCGAGGCCAAGACGAAATTCTCCAGCCCCGCATCGGGCCTGAGCCCTGAATCAATGACCGCAACAGGAGCTCCCTTGGTCCGAGGATAGGCATCTCCGTAAGACTCCTTCAAGCTGCCCCAATCCAGTTCTCTTGTACCTGTGGGAACAGGATAGGCATAATTGGGCTCGGCGATTCCTGCTCCACCCCGCTTTCCAATCTCCTCCACCAGGGCCGGCACGTCTGCTCCCGGCGGCAGACGCACTCTGTAAATCCCCAGTTCAGGGTAGCTACCGACGAGAACGCCCCCTGTTTCCTGAAGCAGTTTCAGAAGGTCAGCAAGGTCCGCTCCCGGCTTGAGCCTGATCAGGATCTCATCCTTCACATAGAAGGATCCGTCTTTGGGGTTTCTTGCGATGGAGAGGGTAGCGAGTTTGCGAAGAGGTCTCATCAGGTCCTTCTGACCCGGCCTGAACACCTGGATCTCGGCGAGCCTGGGCACAGGACCTGAAGACCCTTGGCCTGATTCCCATATCAGAACATGGTCCAGGCCTTTGAGGATGGACTCCAGGGCTTTTTGCATATCCCTTTTGTCAAAGGAGGCGGTGACAGGGGGATTGATCTGAGGATCGATTTGAACCCTGATTCCTGAATCGGACAGCTTCAGCAAAATTTCCTGGAGAGGCGTCTTTTCCGCATTCACAGTGATCCTGTCTCCGTTGACCTGCACGACGAAGGCGCCGGAGGTTTCCGGGACTAGATAGAAGACGAGCAGCGATACGAGAAACAAACAGACTTTGATTGTTGGGGAGCGACTCATAAAACAAGATTATATCACTTTGCCTGGCAACCTCAAGTTTCCCTCCCCCTTGAGAGGCTGTGTCGCAATGGCGGGAGAGCCAGTTTTCTGTCATTTCGACCCCGCGAAACGCGGGGGAGAAATCTCACAATTTCGCCAGTTACGGAACCAAGCTTTCTCGGCTGCCGCCTCGAAATGACCCTACAACAGCGTCTCTTGGAGGACTTCAAGCCCGAAGGGGCGCCGGATGAAATCGGCCGAAAGCAGATTTCATTTCACGATCTGGTCAAGCGGCAGCATGATCTGCCTGGCTAGCGGGTCCGAGAGCAGGAAAGCGGATTCAATTTGAGAGGACACTGCAGGATAATCGTTCTTGTCTTTTTCGTTCTTGGCAAAGAGCGAGAGATCGTGTTCTTCCATGCCCTTCACCTTCACGGTGTAAACAGGGTTCTTCAAATCGCTCTTTTTCTGGTCGTAGAGGTAGGTCCTGCACTTGAGGTTGGAAAGCGCCTTCAGGAGCTGCGTCACCCTGGCTTCATCCACCTTTCCTTCCGCACTCTGCCAAACCCCTTGTGGGTCCGTCGCGGTGGGCTCCTGTTTCTCGCCTGCACCCACCTCCACCGGGATCGGCTTTCGCGTGAGGCTCAGGGCCTTCTGGCCGTCATGGAGATCGATGGTCTCCACTCTGGAGGGATCGAACTTGAAGACGCTCTTGTCGCGCAACTCATCCAAGGTCTGGTCAAACCGGGCTTTCAGATTCTCCCTGGCTTGAAACACGCGCGGGTCGCCCGCCAGCAGGACAAAGGTATGCTGCGAGGACGGCGCCGCTTTTCCCACGACGATATCCCGCTTCACCTTTTCCCTGGCCCACGCTTTCACTCCGATCTTCTCTTCTTTGACCAATCCGTAGCGATCATAGTTCTGGGACTCCGAAACCAGCGCCGTGAGCGTCAAATTCCCTATGGACTCCAGGAGGGCGCTCACTTTCCCTGAATCGGCGGGGTAGGCTTCGGGCAAGAGAATCCAGCCGTCGTTCTTGCGTTCCAGCGCCAGGTTAGATCCCGCGGGTTTCGAGATTTCCATTCTCGTGATTTCAGAGGCCGGGACTTCCTGCAACACCGGCAGCTCATACTGAGTCCTGTCCTGCTTGCGAAACACCAGATACAAAGAGAGCCCTATGATCAGCAGGACCAGAATCACATACTCTTTCTTGACCTTCATAACCCCTCTTCCTTATGAAATCTGCGTCAGCGGATTTCATTTCCCGAACATCATCTGAATGCGTCTCTTGCGGGAGTGCCTGAGGAACCAGACGCCAAGCCCGAAAAGAATCACCAGAATCGGGAGTCCGGCGATAGTGAAAGTCTTCAGGAAGGTTCTGGTTCCCCCCTTGGTTTCCTTCAAGGGATTGAAGCGCTGCTCCTTGCTTCTCATGAGCGCGATGTCTTCCCGGCCGTTCAGATAATCCACCACGTTCAGAACGAACATGGCATTGGGGCCACGGCCTTCTTCGTCCACCATGTTGTCCTTGATCATCTCCGAGGAGGCAATGACAAAGATCTTCCCCGGTTTTCCTTTGCTGAGAAACTCGCCCTTCCTTTCGATCTTGGAAACATCCGCCCCTGGCTGCTCCCCGGCCGGCTCTTGTTGATCGGGGCTGGGCTTTGCCTCGGGTTTCACCGGGATCTCCTTGCCGGAAAAGTAGCTCTCGAACCGGCCTTCGAGCACATAGGCCAGAGAAAAGCTCTTTTTCGCCTGCCCGGCCGGCGGCGGCTGAATCATCATGGGATTGAGGCTGATGCGCTCCGCCATTTCCCAGGATTGGTCGGAAGAGCTGAAAAGCCTCTCAACCTTGAGACCCAGGTCCTGGGTCCGTTTGCCGTCGATCTCCAGGGGTGACACCTTCAACGCAACCAGTGCTTTGATGGGCTTCATGAACCCAGGGCCCTGGTTGATGGATTCGTTCTTGATCAGAGGGGCAAAGTAGATGGGCCGTTCGCCGCCGCCGAACTGGGCGGGCATGCGCTGCTTGAAGCAGTTTTCGTCCATCACATAGGACTTCCTGATCTGGATGCCGTAGTGGGCAAGCAGTTTATCAAGTCCCGTGTCGAGCGGCACGATCCTCGGGGCCTGCTGGGCCGGAGCGCCCTGCTGACCGGGCGGGGCGACTTCATGGAATCGATCCAGAAAAACGGCCAGACTCTTTCCCCTCATCAGGAACTGGTCGATCTCAAAGAGTTCATAGTCCGAAAAGGTCTGGGTCGGACCGGCAATCACGAAACAATGGAAACTCTCTGCCAGCGGCTCCTCCTTCAGGTTCACGGGTTTCAGCGTGTAGTTCTTCGAAACCAGACTCCGGAAGTTCTTCGTCCCTTCCCTCTGGTCCCGACTCCGTTGATCCGAAGAGGCGCCCAGAAGATCCAAGGCGTCATGGCTGGCCAGGACGCCCAGGTCCTCGTTGATGTCGATGAGCGCTTCCACGTTCTCGCTGATCATTTCTTCAAGGCGATTGCCCTCTGCCATCTCATACTGTGTCCCCAAAAGGGGAAGCCTCACGGCCCGCAGAAACGGAACGGTCACCGTTTTTTCCCCGTGCTGTAGCACCAGGCCGACGGCACCTTCCCCGGCCTCGATCTTCCCGTCGGAGAGGCTCGGCCACTTGAGGCTCATGAGGTTGAGCTTTCTCGCCTCCTCCGCGGCCTTTGGGTCCCTGGAAGGATCGACGGACTCGAACTGGAGCTTTCTATAGTGCTTTTCATTGAGCTTCGTGACGATCCCTTCGAGCGTTTCGGGAAGGCGGGGCAGGGCGTTCAACCGCATGAGGGGCGCCACGGCATACAGAGACGACGAGAGAAACAAGCGCGCCCTTATTTTGTCCTTCAGGCTCAGAAGGGCGCTGATCTTGTTGTTGAGCTTCTGCATGGCCATGGTCAGCCTGTACTCCAGCCCGTCCGTGCTCGTGACCGTGGGAATCCTCTCCAGCAGATCCCCGTGGAGGATCACCAGGCCCATGTAGGCCTTCTGGAATTTGACTTCGTCCTTTTCAATGGCCTGAATCTGGATGGGGAAAATGCCGTAATTGCGGGCCAGGGCCTGGTTGTCCTTGGCTTCCTTGGTGATGTCTCCCTCCTCGGGGCTGACATCGTAAAAGCGGTAGTTGAAATAGCGGTTGCCGTAATTGGCGTACTCGGCCAGCAGATCGTGGAGATAGCGCTCCGTGTTGTTGTGGGGCGCCGGAAGGTTCTTGGTGAAAAAGACGTTGATGGTGAGCGGCTCGGACAGAGTGGACACCACGCGCCGGCTTGCCTCTGAAATGGAGTACACGTCGTTCTTTGTCAGATCGGCCCTGAAGAAAAGCGTCAAGCCTGCGACGTTGATCAGGACGACGACGATCCCATAAAGGATGAACCTGATGTACTTTCCTGCTCGTTTCCCGGCCATGTCAGCCCTTCTCCTCCATCACGAGATGCGTGGCATAAAGACTTACAAAGGTGAGACTCAGGAAATAAAGGATATCGCGGGAATCGAGAATCCCTTTGGCAACGTTCTCAAAATGGGTATCCGCTCCCAGGTACTCGAAGACCCCCAGGAGCTGCACCGGAAGGAAAAACAGGATTTTGTCGATCAGCACCAGGGCAAAGCAGATCGCGACCCCGATGATGAAGGCCACGATCTGATTTCGGGTGAGGGACGAGGCCAAAAGACCGACCGCCGAAAAAGAGGCGCCCAGGAGGAGCGCGCCCAGGTACCCGCCGATCACCGGTCCCCAATCGAGATCTCCGAGAAAGCCTACAATCACGGGGTAGGCCAGCGTGGGAAGGAGCATGGCGGCCACGAAGGCCAGGGCAGCCAAGAATTTCCCGAGCACCACTTCTCTGAAGCTCACCGGCAGGGTGAGCAGGATCTCGTAGGTCCCCACGTTCAGTTCCTCTGAAACCAGGCGCATGGTCACGGCCGGGATCACGAAAGCGAACAGGATGGGAAGAAGACCGAAGAAATTCCTCAAGCTGGCCTGATTGAAAAGAAAGAAGGTCGAGAAAAAGAACCAGCCGATCACCACCAGAAAAATGGAGATCACGATGTAGGCGATGGGCGATACGAAATAGCTTCTGAACTCCTTCTTGAAGATGGGCAAGACCTGGCGCATGCTAGCTCTCCAAAGTGAGTTTCTGAAAAATGCTCTCCAGGGACTGGGTCTCCTGGTAGAACTCGACCAAAATCCACTGGGTTTGCTTGATCCTATCGTAAACCTGAGCCCGCAGGTCCTCTCTTGAGCGGCACGAGAGTTTTACCCGCAGAAGCCCGCTCTCCCCATGCACAGGGGAGATGCGACGGACGCCCGCCAGGTCGCCCAGCGTCTCCTGCACCGAGGCGATGTCGGCATTCCTGAAAGCCAGGTGGATCGAGTAGTCGCCGCTGGCCGACTCCTTGAGGCTTTCCATGTTGCCGTCCGCCACGATCTTTCCCTGGTTGATGATCACCACGCGGTCACAGGTCGCCTCGGCTTCGCTCAGGATATGGGTGGAGAGGATCACGGTTTTCTCTTTGCCGATCTTGCGGATGATCTCCCGGATCTCGATGATCTGGTTGGGGTCCAGCCCTGAGGTGGGCTCGTCGAAAATCAGGATCTCCGGGTCCTTCATCATGGCATGGGCCAGTCCCACGCGCTGCTTGTACCCCTTGGAGAGCTCCGACACGGGCTTGTGCATCACCTCGTTCAGACCGCAGAGATCCGCCATCTCCCGGAGACGGCCGAGCCTGTTCTTCTTTTCCACCTCGCGGATATCGGCCACGTAGTTGAGGTAATCATAGACCAGCATGTCGTGATACAGGGGCGCTGATTCGGGAAGGTACCCGAGGAGTTTTCGGATCTCCAGG
>JALOPA010000103.1 GCA_025454125.1 Thermodesulfobacteriota bacterium | reverse complement strand
TGAAGGACGTCAACGTTCAGAAAAGGGGATCGGATGTCGTTACGATTGAGAAGATGAGGATAGGGCTGAAGCTCATCCCCCTCGCGAGGTTCGAAATCAAGATCACCCGGGTCGGGTTTGTCAAACCGGTCTTCTCCATAGTCCGGTTTAAAAACGGGATGTTCAACTTTGAAAAACCAGGACGCACGTTATGGGAAAAACTCCTGGTTGTGGAAAAGATATCCGTCTCTCAGGGGAGCCTTTTTTATACTGATGAAACATCCGGCGAGAAAATCGAAGTCGGTGACTTGGATTTGAGCGTAAAAGGCCTTTCCCCCAGCGGGACGGAGAGCTCGGAACCCTTCAAGAACATCTCATTCACCGGGGATGCCGGATGCAAGACACTCAAGATCTATAATCTCACCCTGATGAACCTCGTGATGAGAGCAGCAGGTGAAAAGGGAGTGCTCGATATCAACCCGGTCAGTATGAACCTCTTCGGTGGGACCGGGAACGGAAGCATTCATGTGGACGTGACGGGGCCGTCGCCTCATTACAGGGTAATCTATAGTCTTAATCGGGTGAGGATCGAAGAACTTCTTCAGCTGTATTCGCTCAAGAAGAACCCCCGGGAAATCATAGAAGGGCCGGTCAACATTTCCGCGGACCTGACCGCGATGGGGAAGAGCATCGACGAGGTGAGGCGATCGCTTAACGGCGACCTTTCTTTGAAAGGGGAGAACCTGATGCTCCACAACATCGATATCGATGCTCTTGTCATGAAGTACGAACGGAGCCAGAGTTTGAACCTCGTTGATGTGGGGGCGTTCGTCTTAGTGGGCCCCCTCGGGCCGGTGCTCACCAAGAGCTACAATTTTGCAAGCCTGTACGAAGAGTCGCAGGGAGGAAAAGGGAGCATCGGAAAAGTCGTCTCGGTCTGGAAGGTCGAAACCGGCATTGCCGAGGCGCGCGATGTGGCCCTTGCCTCAAAAAAGGAGAGGATCGCCCTGAAAGGGGAATTGAACCTGATCAACGAGCGATTTGTAAACGTAACCGTAGCGGCTCTCGATAAACGAGGTTGTATCGTTTACAGCGAGAAAGTACACGGGCCCTTCCGTAACCCGCAGATCGAGAAGGAAAGTGTCTTTAAGTCCATTGCCGGATCCGTATTGAATCCTTTTGAGGACGCGTTGAGATTCATACAGGGTAAAGAGTGCACGGTATTTTACTCAGGTTCCGTAGCGCAGCCGGAGGGGTAACGCATAAAAAAGAGTTTGGCGGCGCGCTGCTGCTTTTTTCGAGAAGGAAGAACTGGCAGTGAGCGGTGACTGCGGCACAATTTGCGGTGATTATTGACAGCAGATTATCACAAACTTGCTTACGAGGAGACCGTGGTCATGTCCTTTAAAGAGAACCTACAAGCCAAAATCAAGCTCGACAGGCTTTATCGGAGTCTCGTCTCCACAATCAGAGAGCCACCGGGAAGGCGGGGGTTGGACAAGGGACTCACCAAGGAACTTCTCGCCATGACCGACTTTGAGCACAAGAAGGTGAGGGATCTCCACCTTTACATACGTTTCCTGGAGGGCGAGATCACGGAGGTGGCGGTGATTGACAACGAATTGCCCATCTACCATACCACGGTAGACGACGTCACCCTGCGCAAAAGCCCTTACTGGCAGCAAATGTTCAACATCAGAAATGGCAGGAAAATCATGAATGATCCTGATGCTATTGCGAGCAAGGGGAAGAAAGCGAACGCCTTATGGGAATCGCAGCAGACTGTCCCAGGTGCCATAAGAAGCAGGACCGGGACTTACTGCAAATTGACTGCAACCCCAGTTAAGGGATCATGATGCCGAGAGCAGGAAGAATATGCCGTTTTCCCAAATTATATGGACCGATGTTCTATCTTCGATTGGGAGCAAGTGCTGGATTGCCAAAATATGTTGGAGCTAGGGTGATTGAGGGGTGCCAGCGGAAAAGGGATATCCCTCATCGCAATAAACGTCTCTTAGCCCGGATGGTAGAAATGGTCAACCAAGGGAGGAATGTGCCAACGTGGAAAAAGCGGTACCATTCGCAGCCAGACGATTCGGGTCAGAGAGACCCAAGCTTCATAGCTGTCATCCAAACGACTGCGTATCGTATGTCATAACCAGCCCATTTCAAGCATTGAAACCCTAATCAAAACCGGATGAGGGTCATTTGGAATCAGCCATCAGACAAATAAGCTTCACATAGTGGCTCGCCAAATTTCCTTCCCATGGTAGGAGTATCCTATAAACACATCAAAGCGGTTTGGGTTTACCGTATGCTCACTGCAGTCGAAACACCATTGCTGATCGTTCCCCTAAATCGGAACCGCTAAGAGGCAGATGAGGCATCAAATCAGCAGCTCGCTGGACCAGATGACGCAACTGCAAGCAGGTTGGAACGCTCAGTGTGACGCCGATCATAGACAAAACCGCCAGCTGGGGAGAAGTAAGGCCCGACCTCGATCCACCCAACGTTAGGCAGAGCCGTGCGTAGAAGTTGCGAGCGGTCATTTTATTCCTAGCGGGACATACCGAGTGTTCGCATGCGAGCGTAGAGGCTGGTGCGTTTCATGGCCAGGATCTCGGCCGCACCGCCAGGCCCGGCAATCCTGCCGCCGGTCTTCTTGAGCACATCGCGAATGTACCGTCTCTGAACCTCTTCCAGAGAGGGAGAATCGGCAAAGGGGTTATCTTCTTTACCCTGCACCTCCGCCGGCAATTTGAGCTCCATCTGGTTATCCCCTGAGAGCAGGACTGCCCGTTCAAGAACGTTTTTCAATTCCCGGATGTTTCCAGGCCATCTGTAACGGCACAGAGTCGCGTTCTGATCGGGGGTCAGTCCGATGAACGCCCGTCTGTACTTTACGGCATATTGCTTCAGGTAGTAATCCGCCAGAAGGGGGATATCCTCCATGCGGTCCCTCAACGGGGGAAGGTGGACAGGGATAACATTGAGGCGGTAGTACAGATCCTCGCGGAATCGGTGTGCGGCGACCTCCGCGGCGAGGTCGCGATTGGTCGCTGCAATGAGACGAAATTCGGAGCTGATCGTGCGGTTGCCGCCGATTCGATTGAACGTTCTGTCCTGCAGGACCCGGAGCAGTTTGACCTGTGCAGAAAGGGAAAGTTCTCCCACCTCATCGAGAAAGAGAGTCCCCTGGTGAGCTAGCTCGATTCGGCCGATCTTTTGCCTGTCTGCACCGGTAAAGGCGCCTCGCTCGTGGCCGAAGAGCTCACTCTCTAGCAGGTTCTCCGGGATGGTGGTGGAATCCACAACGACAAAGGGTCCCTCTGCGCGCGAGCTGCTTGCATGAATTCTCCTGGCGAGCAGCTCCTTTCCAGTGCCTGTTTCACCAAGGATCAGGACCGTCGATTCCGTTGGTGCGATTTGGTCGGCCTGTTCCAGAACCTTTGTCATGGTTTTCGACTGCGCCACGATTTCCATCTTGTGCGTTTCGATATTCAAAGTTTTCTCTGAAGCCAGGAAGCTTCTTTCCTTTATGAGCTTCAGGTGGAGGAACCACCGCTCGATCAGCAGATTGATGTGGCGCACGATCTGCTTCATTCTGGATGGATCCAGAAACTCAAAAGCGCCGTCAAAATAGGAATTGTCATAGTAGAGAACCCCTTGAACACCGCCCTGCATCTCAATGGGGATGCACAAGACAGAGCGCACGGTTTGGGCCGCCGAGACGTCAGTAGGGTCTAGTGTCTTTCTGGTCTGGGGTTCGTTGGTGCGAAAGGCCTTTAGGATCAGGGCCAAGCTGTTGCGAAAGATCTCGATGCCAACTTCGTTCCGAGTAAGGTTGGAGGAAGCCCTGAGCTCAGGGTGGGAAGTGAACTTGCCCGAAGGAAACCAGAAAACACCGCTGCGCTCTGCACCGAACATGCGGCTTGTGGCTGTAAGCACTATTGAAAGGATTTCATTCTGGCTCTGGCTGGGGTAGAGCGAACCAAGCATATCAAGGAGTCTTCCCAGGATTTCCTCCTTGTCGCCCGCCGAGGAAGTGAGGGTTTCCTGCTTTCCCAATAAGTGTTGAAATTCGTTCGGAAAGAACTCATCCACATAGCCGCCGAGCATCTGCCGGGCGGCATGGATAAGCTCTCTCGCCTTTTCACGATTGCCAAGGCTCAACTCCAATCTGGCTTTCTCCTGAAATGTCTTCGACAGCTGCACAGGATTCCCGGACTGGCGCAGGCAGGCTTCACTCTCTTCCAGATCCTTCTCGATGGATGCTCGATCGTCTCCCTTCAGCATCTTTTCCCTGGCAAGGATCCTCAGAGCCACACCCCTCAGATGAATGTTGACTCCCTTCCAGATGCGATCCAGCATTATAGAGAATTCAAACTCAGGGATCGGCTCAAAGCCGAGCCGGTGAAACTCATAGGCCATCTCCAGAATCCAAGGTGCCGCATACTGGCGAATGAGCCCAGCGTCTCTCCCCATCAAGGTTGTCTTCATCAGGGAGTCATGAGCCTCCTCTATCCGGCCCTCGAGAAAATGGTGGAGGCCGATTCCTCCTCCTGCGAGATACATGGCCAAGACATTCTGGGATTGCTCCACATCTTTTTGAGCCTGCTGCAAGTGGACGGCCGCTTCTCGGTGTTTTCCCACCAGCACCAAAACGGTTCCAAGCACGGCCCGCGTGGTGCTTGCCATGGTCGGATCCGAGCGTTCCATGGCTAGGCGCCAGTGGAAATCGAGGGTGCCGATTGCCCTGTGGAATTGCCCCAGATGGGTAGCGGAGTAACCTAAGAGGATAGGGGCTAAGGGGTCGATTCCCAAACTGCCGGCATCGGCTCCAAAAATGTGTTCAGCTTTTTCCAGATGCTCGACTGCCTCTCTGAAAAGACCCTTGATAAAATAATACAGCCCCAGGAAGGTGGCGGCCCGCGACAAGATGTCCTCGTCTCCCAATTCCTTGATGCCTGCCTTCGAACCCTATGGATAGCTGTTTCAGTGACTCATCGCGGCGGTCCGAAAAATAGCAAAGCCTGCCGAGGTGCAAATGGATCAGCGCTTGGGATCTCCGATCGCCAACTCCGCCGGCGGCTTCGAGTGCTTTCATCAGGAATCCCTCCAGTTCCGCAAATCCGTGTCCCTGAGAAAAGCAGAGGTTGGAAAGCTCCAGAGTAGCGGGGATGAACAGCACGGCGATCTCCTGGTTCTCGCAAGTCCGAGACAGCCTGCGCACCGCCTGTTCAATGTACTCGCGGCCTTGAAAGAAGCGTTTTTCCTCAAAGGCTTTGCGAGCCAGGACGATCTCACACTCACTGGCCTCCTTGTCCCACCCGGCCTTATCGAGCAGAGGGAGAACGTCCGTGTGATGCAGTCCTGAGGTGAGCTTTTCTGCGTAGACTTTTTCTGCGAGCGAATCTAAATGCTCTCGAGTATTAATGGCGTTGAGGCGGGCTCGGGCCGCTGGTGGGAGATCCTTCGCGATGGCAAACCGGTTGTTTCTGAGCTTCTTAATCCATCCCCTCGTTTCGGACTTTTCGAGCAGATCGAAAAGAGGGCCCGGCAACAACGGTGCCAGGCTGCCGGCCACATCAATCGGCACAGGACAGCCGAAGGCGTCGAGGACCGCAAGAAACTCCCACTGTTCGGGTGAAAGTGCTGCCGGCTGATTGGACATGGGATCTCCTCTCAATTCTCAGCTTGTGATTGCGAAGTGAGCGGTCGCAGGATAGTTGATGAATACTCATAGATCTTGTGCTCCAATCTTGTCAAGCTGTGTGTTCTGATAAGGACACTTGATGTCACAATAAGGCCAGTTTTGGATAAGCTAAAAAGCCTTGCCGATATAACTTATTTACAACACACAATAAATCGAACACGCCCCTGTGGCACGTCAGTTGCTTATGTTTCTGAGGGAGAAACAGAAACATCCACCTGGAGGTGAAATCATGAGCGTGGCAATGACCGCAAGCGCAACCGTGGAGACGCCGTCAGCGGCGGCGAGCAAAGGGCTCGAAGGGAGCCTGGTATCAAAGTCCTACGCATGGCTAGTCTTCATTATGCTGTACGTTCTTTACTTGTTCGATTTCATTGACAGACAAGTCATCTCGGCTCTGTTTCCCTATTTGAAGCAGGAATGGAACCTGAGTGATGCACAGCTTGGAATGCTGGTCTCTGTCGTAAACATCTCCATTTCAATCGTCACCTTCCCTGTGGCGCTGTTCGCAGACCGCTGGAGCCGCAAGAAATCGCTCGCCATCATGGGTATCGTGTGGAGTATGGCTACCGTTGCTTGTGCCTTCACAAGAAGCTTCGGCCAGCTCTTCACCGCCCGGATTTTTATCGGTGCCGGCGAGGGGGGGTATGCTTCACCCGCGGCAGCATTGTGCAGCGCTTTCTTCCCGGAAAAGCGCAGGGCCACCGTCCTGGGGATATTGAATTCAGGTGCCTACGTTGGGGCCATCATCGGCGTTATGGTCGGCGGGTGGATCGCCGTCAACTATGGATGGAGGTACGCTTTCGGTATCGTGGGACTCCCGGGCTTCCTGATCGCCATTGGGTTCTTCTTCATTCGCGATTACAAAACCGTACCGCTCGAAGTCACGGACAAGAACAGCGACCGGAAGGTGAAGATGAGCGGAAAGGCAATTGTGGGTGAATTCATTGCCAGGCCCTCCCTAATTCTCACTTATTTCGGAACTGCGGCGGCGCTTATATTCAGTGCCACTGTCCTCAACTGGGCACCCACCTTCTTCAACCGGGTTTATGGGCTGCCGATGGACCAGGCCGGAGTCAGGGCTGCAGGGATCATGATCGTCTCGGCGCTCGGGATGGTGGTCGGCGGCTTCATTGTGGACAAATGGAAAAGCAAGTGGCCCAAAGCGGCGTTGGTCGGTCCTGCTCTGTTTTGCCTTTTCACTACGGTGGTCAACGCTTCTGCTTTTGGCATGGAGAAGGGCCCCTGGCAGTTTCCCCTGATTCTGCTTGGCTCTCTCACCATAGGCGCGATCATGGGGCCGATCTATGCGGTGATTCAAACGGTGGTCCATCCCGGTTTAAGAGGGCTCGCAGCATCTTTGAATGTCCTTGTGATCAACATTCTGGGCATGGCGGTCGGACCGCTCCTTGCAGGGGTCCTTTCGGACAAGTACGATATCCAGACCGCAATGATGATGATGGCGTTTGTTCCCCTGATCGCAATGGTCCTTTTGCTGATCGGGGCGTTCTTTTATGACAGAGACGTCGCAAAAACAGAACGGGTTGCTATGAGCATGGAATAGATCATCCACCGGGGTTCGTCACAAAAGACAGCAGCTGTTCGACCGTGGAATGAAATGAGATATCAAAGGAGACAGATATGAGCGCCTTAGCTGCAAGAGTACTTTCAGGACAAGAGGATGCCATTGAGAACGGCAGGAGGGTCGGCCATGGCACAGTGACCGACAGGGTGTTCAGGATATACGAAGCCTTACGGGGTTACGGCCCGCCGCGTGTCACCCTGGATCGTGCAGTGGCATTCACCGAATCTTTCAAGGAAACCGAGGGCCAGCCCATAGTCTTGCGCTGGGCCAAAGCGCTGAAGCACTACGCCGAGACAGCGCCGGTTGTGATCTTCCCCGACGAACTCATCGTGGGTCGACCCAACACATGGCTCGGCCGATGGGGCATCGTGTACCCCGAACTCGACGGCGCCATCATGCCTGCCGGTATCGAGATGTTCCGCAAGAACAAGGGAAAGTCCGGCGAGATCGTGGTCACGGAAGAGGACGGAAAGCTCATCACCGAGGTCCTCACGCCCTACTGGACGGGCAAGGACTATGCGAGCAATTTCGCCAAGGCCCTGCCTGAGGATCTGCGGTTCACACTTTTCGGCCCCGATCCCAAGAACACGCTCCTCTGGACGTGCGTCGTCGTGGCAACTTCTACCATGCGCCACTCGCAGAACTGGACACCGGACTTCAACAAGATCCTGACTCGGGGCGTCAAAGGGATCCGGGAGGAGGCCCAGGCGAAGATGGCGGCGCTCTCAAATCCCCATGACCTTGTCCACAAGAAGCCGTTCCTCGAAGCCGTAGTCATCACCTGCGACGCCATGACCACTTGGTCGAGGCGCTATGCGACGCTTGCCTCAGACCTGGCGGAGAAAGAAACAGACCCCCAGCGGAAGAGGGAACTTCAAGAGATCGCGGAGATCTGCGACTGGGTGCCGGAGAACCCGGCGCGCACCTTCCGGGAAGCCCTCCAGGCGGAGTGGTGGGGCCAGATGTTCAACCGCATTGAGCAGACCAGCAGTGCCATGGGCCAGGGCCGGTTTGACCAGTACCTGTTGCCCTTCTACCGGAAGGACCTGGCCGAAGGCCGGATCACGGAGGAATCGGCCACAGAATTGCTCCACTGTCTTTGGCTGAATATGGCCCAGTGTGTAGAGATCAAGCTAAATCCCGTGGCGGCTGCCGGCACTGAAGGGTTCTCCAAGTTTGAGGATGTGGTGCTCGGTGGGCAGACTGCGGACGGCATGGACGGGAGCAATGAACTGACCCACCTCATTCTGGAATCCACCCGTTCGCTTCCGATCACGACCCCGGAGGCCTGCGTGCGGATTCACGCCAAGACGCCCGACCGCCTGTTGCATCACGTCGCGGAAGTCATCAAAGACGGCAGGGGCTTCCCGAAGCTCCTCAACGACGAGAGGGTGATCCCCTTCTATCTCGCAAATGGCGCTACTCTGAAAGAGGCGCTGAACTGGAACGTCTCAGGCTGCATGGAAAGCCGCCTGATCAATCGCGAGACCCACGTCACAGGAAATGGGGCAGTCAACTACGGCTCGGTTGTGGAGATGACGTTCCGGAACGGAAAACTCAAAATCCACAAGGACATCCAGTTCGGCGTGCCGACCGGCGATCCCAGAACCTGGACCACCTTTGACCAGGTCTGGAAGGCGTTTTGCGCCCAGCTCGATCACCTGGCCAGAAAGTCGCTGCACCAGCAGTACATTTCGATGAAACTCAAGCCGCAGTACTTCGCTGCGCCGGCAACGTCCATGCTGCACGACCTGGCCATGGAGCACTGCCGCGATCTGCATTCGCACGGCGAGCACATCCCAAGCGCAATCGACCTCTCCTGCCTCGAGACGATCGGCAAGGCGACTGCCGTCGACAGCCTGGCTGCAGTCAAGCACCTCATCTTCGACACGAAAAGGCTGACATGGGACCAACTCTTGACGGCGATGGAAGCCAACTGGGAAGGCCACGAGGCCATAAGGCAGATGTGCCTCAATGCGCCCAAGTACGGCAACGGCATCGAATGGGTGGATGCCATCGGTTTCGAGATCGACACCTTCCTGCTGGAGTTTCTGCGCAAGAATCCGAAACCAGGCAATCAGTGCTTCATGCTGCGTTTGATCCCGGTCACCTTCCATGTTCCCCTGGGGAGGGTGACCTGGGCTACGCCCAACGGAAGGAAGGCGACCGAGTACCTCTCCGAGGGGGTCGGCGCTTCCCACGGCATGGACGTGAAGGGGCCGACAGTGGCGATGACCTCCATGGCCAGGGCCATCAACCTGAGCTACAGGGAGAAAGGGGCTGACCTGATGAACCTGAAGTTCAGCCCGGCCAATCTTGCCGGCGAGGAAGGCACACAGCGGCTCATGCAGCTGATCCGGACCTGGTGCGACCTGAAGCACTGGCACGTTCAGTTCAATATCGTGAATCGCGAGACGTTGCTGGCCGCCAAGAAGGACCCGGAGAAGTACCGGAACCTGATCGTGCGCGTGGCAGGGTACTCCGCCTATTTCGTGGACCTCTCGCCCATGCTCCAGGACGAAATCATCGCGAGGACTGAAGAGTCGATGTCGTGTGCGGGGTAATACGAGACGCGACTCTGCAGCAATGTTGCAGGGGGCGGAGCAATGAAACTCAAAGACAAGGTTGCCGTTGTCACAGGCGGCGGGAGAGGGATCGGCGAGGCCATCGTGTACCGCTTCGCCCGGGAAGGGGCGAGTGTGGTCGTGGCAAGCCGCAGCGTGGGCGATGAGGTGGCCCGTAGGGTCGAGGAGGCCGGCGGAAAAGCCCTGTTTGTCCGGACCGACGTTTCCGACCATCCCTCTGTCCGCAACATGTTTCGCATCGCAGTCGACTGCTTCGGCGGGATCGACATCCTGATCAACAACGCTGCCCTGCGTGGCCGCGATTTTGCGTCTGATGTGCGGGAGATTTCGCTCGACGCCTGGCGGGAGATGTTTGCCGTCAACCTGGACGGTGCCCTCCTCTGCTCACAGGAGGCGGCCAAGCATATGATTGCTCAAGGCCGGGGGGGCCGCATTCTGAACATATCGTCGCTGATGGGGTACCTGTGTGCACCCAAGATCTCGGCCTATTCGACGGCAAAACGGGCCCTCATGGGTTTGACCTCCTGCCTGGCCACGGAGTTGATCCCCTATGGCATTGTGGTCAACTGCATCGCTCTGGGCTGGATCGGATCGGGGCTGAACGTCGACTACTTCAAGACGGAGGAATTCCGTGACAGGTACATCAAAACCGGCCGTCTGCCCATTGGACGCGGTGCGAGCGTCGACGAAGTGGCAGGCGTCGCTGCCTTCTTCGCCGGGGATGACTGCTCTTACGTCGTAGGGCAGACGCTAGTCGTGGACGGCGGCGTGTCTCTGACTGTTTAACCAGTGGACCCTCCTCGCCTTCGATATGCAGATAACCGATCAGTTGATGCCAGGGCACCAACCGGCCTAGGCTGCTCTCCGACATTCAAAACGACCGCAGAAGGTTTCAGGCAAAGGACTGACCCATTGAGAGCAAAGGAGCGACCTTATGGCAGGGAGAGACGATAGCAAAACAAAGGCGACATTTGATCAAAAGCAGGAAGCAGGCCCCTGGGACGAGGCTTTGGAAAAGCTGCGCGAATGGGACCCTGAATGGGCTAAGACGTGTGTGACCATGTCCACGAACCCGTGGGTCAGAGGAGTCCTTCCGAGGAAACTCGTGGAACTCATCGGCGTGGCGCTGAACGCAGCGTGCACAAACCTGAACCTGGACGGCACGCGTCGTCACATCCGCGCGGCGCTGAAGGAGGGAGCGACGCGTGAAGAAATCCTGATGATCTTGAAATGCGCAGCCGTTATGTCGATCCATTCCTGCAGCCTGGGTGTTCCAATTCTACAGGAGGAGGCTAAGGCGGTGGGGGTCAAACCGGCGGAGCGTGTGAACACGGCTACTCCCGCGTGCGACAAGATGAAGGAACTTGGTCAATGGAATACGGCGTGGGACCCGTTCTATGAACTCGACCCAGGGTGGACTGATCAATTCATGGCGACAGGGATCGGCATTTACAAGAGCGGCGTGCTGTCACCAAAGGATATCGAGCTCTTGAGCATCGCCTTTGATGCGTCCTACACGCACATGTACAGGTCCTCAAACTCTGTGTTGTCCAGGGGGTTCAGGCCTGCAATCTTGGAGTGCCGATCCTTGCCGAAGAGCTCAAGGTCGTGGGCGGCCGCTTTGCATCTCTTTGAATTCCTATCTGACACATCAAGCCTTGGGTTGATTGACACAATGGAGGAGCATGAAACTGAGGGGTAAAATCGCATTGGTCACCGGAGCAGGCGGCGGACTGGGACGAGCATTTGCCTTGACCTTTGTGAAAGAGGGGGCCAGGGTCACGGTAATCGATAGGGCTGAAGACAGGAGCTTTTTACTTGCGTCAGGAGCCCCTCATGGCAACCGGTGTGGACGGAGGAGCAATTCATGAGTTGGGTTACAATCGATCGGGACAAATGCAATGGATGCGGTATTTGCGCCAAAGCCTGTTTGCGCTGCTTTAGCAATAAAGATGGCGTGATAACGGTCTATGCCGATGAAAACGGCTGCAATTTATGCGGCCATTGTGTGGCCGTCTGCAGCACAAGGGCCATATCCCACAGCAAAATGGACATGGAAAATTTTCCGGCCGTGGGCACCCAAGTCCACTATGACCCGGACGAATTCATCCGATTTGTCCGGCAGCGGAGAAGCTATCGGAGCTACAGGAACAAAGAAGTGCCTCGTGGACACTTGGAAAAGTTGATCGAAATGTGTCGCTATGTCCCTACGGGAAGTAATTTGCAGACCGTACAAATCAAGGTCATTACCAACAAAGAGAAAATGGAAAAAGTCTCCTATCTCACCGTTGACTATTTCTTCAGTATGATCGGCCAGGTTGGAGAACAGGTCAAGAGGCTGATGTCTGAAAAAAAGGAAATTCCAAAAGAGCTTGAGATTCTGTGGGGGTTTGCAGACCGCTACCGCATTCTGGGGTCAGCCAGAGATTCAGGTCTGGATCCCATTCTACACCGGGCCCCTGTGCTGATGATTTTTCATTCGCCGCCGTCACCCAGTACACCCAAGGATGATTGCGTGATTGCAGCTCAAACTGTCGTTTTGGCCGCAATGACCATGGGACTTGGTACCTGCTATATGGGCCTTCTGGTGAAAGCGGCTCAGAGTTCCCCTCCGGTCTACGAGGCTTTGGGCCTCCCGGCAGGAAACATAGCGCACAGTATCCTGGTCATGGGGTATCCCGAAATGAAATTTCTCAGGACCGTTGACCGAAGACATATGGCCGTTCAATGGGAGGCATAAGGGAGACAGCCAAAGGAAGAGTCGTGTTGAACGGCACGGAAGAGAGTGCAGCATGAACGGGAAAGCGGGTGGGTTGAACGACTCAGCCACTACAATCGAAAGGACAATATCATGGAACTCAAAGGCAAGATAGCGATCGTGACAGGGTCAGGAAGGGGAATCGGCGAGGGGATCGCCCTCGTCCTCGCACGCGAAGGAGCCAGTGTCGTTTTGACTGCAAGAAAAATGGACGGGATCTTGGCCGTCGCCAAGAAGATCGAGTCAAGGGGGGGGAAAGCGTTGCCTCTTGTCGCCGACTCCGCCAAGAAAGCCGATGTTCAGGCTATGGCCGACGCGGCGGTGAAGAATTTCGGGCGCATAGACATCTTGGTGAACAATGCCGGAATTGAAGCTCCTCCCGCGCTGACCATGGATCTTGCGGAAGACCAGTGGGACCGAGTGTTGGGCGTGAACCTGAAAGGTGTGTTTCTCTGCTGCCAAGCGGTCATCCCACAGATGATAAAGCAGAGCAACGGCAGAATCGTGAATATAGCCTCCACCGCCGGCATGAGAATGACTTTTTTCGGGAGCCTTGATTACACGGTTTCCAAGCACGGCGTGGCGGGCCTGAACCAGCACCTTGCCTGGGAGTTGGCGGATTCCCATATCACGGTCAACACGATCTGCCCCGGCGGTGTTCTTACACCCTTAATGGAGGAAAACACCACGCCGGAATTCAGAGATACGCTGATCAAGAGATTGGTTCCTCTGGGACGTTTCTGCACGATCGAAGAAATAGGAGAAGCCGTGAGCTTTCTCGCCAGTGATCGCGCCAGTTTGATCACGGGCCAGATGCTGGCAGTGGATGGCGGACTCCTCACCGGTTTCGGCGAGGATCTGCGCGCCGTGGTGCGAAAAAGGATGGAAGCGATGAAAGCGGGCGGCAAGCACTGAATCCGCGCGAGTGAACAGGGCTTGCTCATGATTGGGAGGAGTCCAGCTATGACAACGCAAACAAAACGCATTGCCATCAATTTTGGCGGGGGCTATGTCCCGGGACTCAACGCCGTCATCACAGGAGCGGTCCTCGCAGCGAACGAAATCGGATGGGAAACGGTAGGCATCCGAGACGGATTTGACGGGCTTCTGTTCCCGGAGCGATATCCCGATGGCGGATTGGTGGTGCTCGCCCCTCCAATGGTGGAGAACCTCGCTGGCGCCACCGGCTGCATCTTGGGCACTGCGGGCCAGAGCGACCCCTTCCACGTCCGCACCATCAACGCTGAGAACCAGGTTGAGGAGGTGGACCGGTCCGATGAGCTTCTGGGTCTGATCAACAAGGAGAGAATCGAGGCGGTCATCTCCGTCGTCGGCACGAGAGCGCTCAGCATCCTTTGGAAGCTCAGCCGCAAAGGACTTAAGACGGTCTGTGTGCCCAAGTCCGCAGAAAACGATATTGCGGCCACGATGCTTTCGTTTGGATTCAACAGCGCCCTGAGTTTCCTGGCGGATATACTTGAACGCTGTCGCCAGGCGGCCCAGTCCGCGCGGCGAATCGGAGTCGTCGAAGTCCTGGGTGAGCACGCGGGATGGCTGGCGCTGCAGGCGGGAATGGCCGTTTGTGCCGATGCCGTGCTCATCCCCGAGATCCCTTATGACCTCCGCAAGGTTGCGGCCAAGCTGCGAGAGAAGATGAAGGCGGGGCGAATGTACGCGCTAGTAGTGGTCGCCGAAGGCGCGAAGCCGCTGGCAGATCTGAATCTCTCTCGAAAGGCCTCGGATCCACAAATGAAAGCCGCACTCTCCCCCGGAGCCACAGACAATGACGGTTTCCATGTCATCGAAGGCTCCGGTCGAGTTGCTGCAGAGGTCGCCCTTGAGATCCAGCGGTTGACCGACCAGGAGGCCACCCCGCTTGTCCTGGGCCAGTTGGCCAAAGGAGGAACACCGACCGTTGTCGATCGCCAACTTGGGTTAGGGTACGGCGTCGGCGCGGTGCGTGCGCTGAACGACAATCAGAGCGGTGTCATGGTGGTCTTCCAGCCGCCGGACCTGAAGTTCGTGCCCATGACCGAGGCCATCAACAAGGTCAGGACCGTACCCGCGGACAGTGAGTTATTGCAGATCGCACGGGCGCTGGACATTTCTCTTGGAGGCTAAAGAGGAGTAGCCATGGAGGATCAGTCAGTGAACTCGAAAGCTCCGAGGGGGCTGGTCCTGAACATCCAGCATTTCAGTGCCCACGACGGCCCCGGCATCCGGACGACCGTTTTCCTCAAGGGCTGCTCACTTCGGTGCAAGTGGTGCTCCAATCCCGAGAGCATCCACCCGAAGCCGGAACTTGCGTATAACCCTGTCAAGTGCATCGGTGTAACACAGTGCGGCTTCTGCTTGAAGAATGTGTGCATGGAGTCAGCCATCTACGCGCTCGGTTCAGTGGATCCGGCAGGCGATAAGGTGCGGATCAACTGGGACCTTTGCACGAACTGTGGCAAGTGCGTCCCCGTCTGCCCGGCCGAGGCGCTTTACCTCTTTGGACAGGGGATGACTGTAGACCAAGTGCTTGGCGAGGTGGAGCAGGACAGCACCTTCTATCGGGAATCCGGCGGCGGCATAACGGTGAGCGGCGGTGAGTGTCTGCTTCAGGCCGATTTCGTGGCAGCCCTCCTGGCTGAATCCCACCGCCGCGGGATCAAGACGGCCATCGAGACCGCGGGCAACGTGGCGTGGGCCAATCTGGAAAGGGTGCTGCCCCACGTTGACACGGTGCTCCATGACCACAAGATCACCGACCCTGAGCGGCACAAGAAGTGGTGCGGGGCGGACAACACGCGGATTCTCGTGAACTTTAAGAAAGCCTATGAGACTTTTCCCGAGAAAAAGTTCATCGCCCGCACTCCGCTCATTCCGGGTGTCAATGACGATGAGGAACATATTGGGGCTGTCCTGGCTTTCATCCGCCCTTACAAGAATGTGATCGACTATGAGCTGCTGCCCTATCACCGCTTCGGGGAGAGCAAGTATGGGTTCTTGGGGAGAGTTTACGAGATGATGAACTTTACTTCGCCGAGTCCGAAAATCCTCAAGCGGTTGCGCGCGATCGTCGACGAGGCCTTTGGCCGCAGCGGCGCGCCGGAACGCCAAAGACCATGATGCTCATGGTATAAGATAACACTTCTGGGGTACAAAAAGGTGTGGGATGGATACCTGATTCTACTCTCCGGTTGGACAGCGTTATGCTGACAATTCTTTGAATCTCACTTATTCAAGCATCGTACTGATAATCGCTCGTTTTTGTGGTGAACCAAATTCAAGCATACCGATTGAAGTCTCAATCAGCCTGCTTTTTTCGTGTGAGCGATGAGGTGATCGGCGATCTGAGCCCAGGCTTCTCCGTGCGGCAGGTCGTGCCCCATGCCTTCCAGGATGATCAGCTCAGCCCCCTGTACAGCGTCGGCCGCATCCTTGGCTGCCTCCACGGAAACTAGGGGATCGGAATCACCGTGAATGATCAGGGTCGGCACCTTCAGGTCCCGCAAGGCCGCTTTCCTGTTGCTCTGGGTCATTACGGCGACCAGTTGCCGGCCGGTTCCCTGGGGGTAGTAAGAGCGGTCATAGGCTTTGCCCATGGTTTCCCGGATCCACTTCTCATCGAATCCGAACCGGGGCCCGGTGAGCGCCCGGAATAGATCGATCTCGAACCGGACAAAAAGATCGCGGTCTCGGGGAGGTGGCGTGAGCAGGAGGCTCATCACCTCGGGCTTGGGTTGAGGGAGCTGGGGGTTGCCTGTGGTGCTGTAAATGGAGGTGAGGCTCAGCACGCGCTGGGGATAGTGGATGGCGAGGCTCTGGGCGATCATTCCTCCCATGGACATGCCGCATAGGTGGGCTTTTTGTATGTTCAAAGCGTTCAACAACCCGACTGCATCCGAAGCCATGTCCTCGATCGTGTAAGGGGGGGTGACCTTCTGCCGGCTCATCAGTTTACGGAGAATGTCCGACATGTCGGGCACGCCCGATGAATCGAGCTTCGTCGACAACCCTGCGTCCCGGTTGTCGAACCGGATCACGTAGAGGCCCGCCTGAGCAAGTCGTTTGCAGAACTCCTCGTCCCAGTAAATCAGCTGGGCGCTCAGCCCTGCGATGAGAAGGATGGGCCGCGCGGAAGGGTTTCCGAAGGTGTCATATTCAATATGGATATTGTTCGCCTTTGCCTGGGGCATAACATCACCTCATTTTTCTTAATGCCTCCTGAAAATTTAAAACCTGCCTATTAAACCATATCGTCTTTTGCGTGCATGATCAATATCGCTCTTAACAGGGCGGGGGAGACGAGAGTTGGGGGCTCCGTTGACAAGGGAAAAGGCGTAGTTACTTTTCGGTCATGTGGAAGCGATGCGCTGAAAGAGGAGGTGCTAAGATGAACACAGAAAGAGAAATGACATTGCGTGAGTACCTCTCTATGACGGAAAAGGACAGATTCGAAGAGGAATTGACCCGGCCGAGAGTGGAGATCTGGCAGGACGAGTGGTCCGACTGGATCGCCAGTCATATGGAGGACAACTATAATTTCGCTTGTTACGCAGACGGGAGATCAACCCCGTTCTGCCCAACGGGATATCACTGATCCCGCTCCTTTGGGACTGAGTGCTGATAGGAGAAACCCCCGCCTCGTGCGGGGGTTTTTGTTTATGCTCACTTCACAGGATCGAGGCCTGCGTCAAAGGGCAGAAATTCAAAGGTAGTGATGGAGAGGCTCGCAAGCGGCTGCTTTTCGAAAGAGAGAGAAATCTCTTTGAGCCCTTTCAGAGCAGGCGTTGCCGGAAGAATGATCTCCACCGCTTCTTCCTTTCCCTTCGTAGGTTTGAAACGAACGAGGATTTCAATGGGAATGGCAGGCGGCGGAAGAGGGTCGTCCTTGGCCCTTTTGAAGGAAATCCTGGCGTAGGCCACATCGCCCTGAGAACGGTGTCGCAGAATCAGGGTCCCGTTTGAGAGGCTGATGGTCCGATCCCTCGGGGCAACGAACCTATTCCCGGCAGTCAGGAGGTTCACCCTGTCGCCCGGTTCGTAAAGTCTTTCGAGAGCCCCTGAGAGGTTCCTGTGTTCCAGGTATCGCTGCATGTTTTCCTGGGCCGAGCCGATTCCCCCAAGAATCAATGAGAGAGTGTGAACCGTGGTCTGGTAAGGAATGATCTCATTTCCAGCCGTGTTCCATCCTTCCCACGGGCCATGCTCGGTGAAGAGTCCGGAGATCATGGGCCAATGCTCCTCCAGAAATTTCTCCACTTTGTCCGGAGCGATCGTGTAAGCGATGCCGAGGGTGTAGAGGGACGGCGCATGGGTGATGAGAGGCTTGTCGGTGACGGCGATGTCGGGAATCCCGATGTATCCGGTGTACTCGGTTCCCTTCCCGCTGTAGGACTCGGACAAAAAGCCAGGGAGTTTTTTTCCGCCTGAAAAATCGAGTTGCACCTCTACGAGGGTTTCGAGCGTTTTTCTCCAGCCGGGATTTCTCATTTCCTGCATGAAGAGAGAAAGCCCGAGCAACTGAAAAGCCGATCCCTCCCATGCGGCAGGCACAT
>JALOPA010000102.1 GCA_025454125.1 Thermodesulfobacteriota bacterium | reverse complement strand
GGGCATGATCATGTCCGCTTGCAGCAGCCTTTCCCTGATCTCCGGCCGGTGGAGAAGCGATCCGTTGGTCAGCACGGCCGCTCTCGCGCCGGTCCTTTCTTTGACATAGGCGATGAGCCGGCCCAGGTCAACGTGAAGGGTCGGCTCCCCTGAACCGGAAAAGGTCACGTAATCCGGCTTCACCTTGGCCAGGGTTTCATCGAGTTCGGCTATGACCGCGTCCACGGGCACATACGCCGCCGGCTCGATCGTCTTGCATGTGGTTTTCCCGATCTGGCAGTACAGGCAGTCATAGGAACAGGTCTTGGCCGGGATGAGATCCACCCCGAGTGAAAGTCCTAATCGCCTGGACGGCACGGGACCGAAAACATATTTCATGAAATCAACGCCTCATTCGACAATCACTTATACACTATATGCACGATTACCGTAGGTTGCCAGATGTCAGCCGTCCGTTGTCCATTGTCCGTGGTCCGTTGAAAAAACAGTGACAAGTAACAAGTGACGAGTAACAAGTCCTTTTTCTTCTCGTTACTCTTTTCTCTTTTTTGTCTTTTCTTTACTTGTCACTTGTCACTCGTCATTTATGCGCCTCTGGCGCACTTGTCACTGTCTTTTTCAATGCGCTTCCTCCCAGTTTTTCCCTGTTTTCATATCCACCTTGAGAGGCACCGCCAGCGGGTGAACACCTTCCATTTCCTCTTTGACCAGCGCACTCACCTGCGAGATCTCCGCCTCCGGAACCTCGAAGAGAAGTTCGTCATGGACCTGCACCAGGAGCCGGGACTGGAGCCTTTCTTCTTTGAGCCTTTCGTGAATGCGGATCATCGCCTTCTTGATCAGGTCCGCCGCGGTTCCCTGGATGGGCGTGTTGATGGCCATGCGCTCCGACTCGGCCCGGATCATCCGGTTCTTGTGCTCGATGTCCGCCAGATATCGTCTGCGCTGAAAGAGGGTCGTCACGTACCCTCTCTCCCTGGCCGAAGCCACGGCCGACTCCCTGTAACGGGCCACCCCCTGGTACCGGCCGTAGTACGCGGCGATGTAGTCTTTTGCCGTTCCCGCGTCGATGCCCAGCTGCTCACTCAGGGTCTGAGGCCCCATTCCGTAGATAATGCCGAAATTGATGGCCTTGGCGATTCGCCTCATGTCCGGGGTGACCCGATCCTTCTCGACGCCCAGGACTTCAGAGGCCGTTCGGGCGTGGATGTCTTCGTCCTGCCTGAAGGCTTCTATGAAGGCAGGATCTCCCGAATAGTGGGCAAAGACCCTCAGCTCGATCTGGCTGTAGTCGGCGGATAAGAACACCTGTCCTTGGTCGGCAATGAACCCCTTGCGAATCTCCCTTCCCTCTTCTCCCCGGCTCGGGATGTTCTGGAGGTTCGGGTTGCTGCTGCTCAGGCGGCCTGTGGCGGTCACGGCCTGATTGAAAGACGTGTGAATCCTTCCGGTCACAGGGTGGACCAGGTCGATCAGGGCATCCAGATAGGTGGATTTCAGCTTGGACAGGGTTCTGTACCTGAGAAGAAGCCTGGGCATCTTGAACGGAAGGGAGGCCAATCGTGTGAGAACCTTCACATCCGTCGAATAGGCCTTTGTTTTCCCTGTTTTCTTCTGCGCAGGAAGACCCAGCTTCTCGAAGAGCACCTGCCCGAGCTGCTGCGGGGAGTTGATGTTGAATTTCATCCCCGCCTCTTCGTAGATCTCTCCCTCGATCCTTTGGAGCTCCTCTCGGTATTTCTCGGAATGGGCCTTGAAAAAGGGGATGTCGATCCGTATCCCTTCCCATTCCATGTCCATGAGAACCGGAACGAGCCGCATCTCGAGATCGTAAAACAGGCCGTCGTTCTTGTCGGAAACCAGTTTTTCCTCCATGACGCGCTTCAGCTTCAGGGCCGCTTCCGCCCTTTCGCAGGAATACTCCATGGCCCGCGTCACCTCCACCGAAGACAGCGCCTCCGGCCCCCTGCTCTTTCCGGCCACCTCCTCGTAAGAGAGAACCTTGGCGCCCAGGTGTTGCTGAACCAGGGTGTTCAGCTCATGTTGCTTGAGCCCCGGGTTGAGAACATAGGAGGCGATCATGGTGTCGAATCGAATGCCCGAAAGAACGATCCCGTGCCGGCGAAGCACCAGAGCATCGGTCTTGATGTCCTGCCCCACCTTCGCAATGGATTCCTCCTCCAAGAGCGCCTTGAGTGCACCGGTCCCCTGGGGGAACTCCAGCTGACGCGGCGCTCCCAGGTAAGAGTGGCGAAAGGGCACATAGGCCGCACGGCCCTCCTCCCAGGAAAGGGACAGGCCCGCCACCTCCGCTCTCATCGCGCTTTCGGCCGAAGTTTCCAGGCGCAAGGAAACCAGCCGGTTGTGCCTGACCCGATCCGTCACCGCACGAAGATCCTCTTCGGAAAGGCACAGGGTAAAATCCTTTTCCTCCTTGTGCTCTTCCGGAGCAAACCGCTCCCAGAGTTCCCGGAACTCCAGCTCGCGAAAGATCTCGCCCAGCTTTTTCCGATCCGGTCCGCCGACCCGGAAGTTTTCCGGGCCCTGGTCCAGGGGAACGTTCAGGTCCAGAGCCACCAGCTTCTTGCTCAGAAGCGCTTCCTCCCGTGACCGGACCAGGTTTTCCTTGAGCTTGGCTTTCTTGACGTTCTGGGCGTTGTCGAGAACCTCTTCCAGGGTTCCAAACTGCTTCACCAGTTCCATCGCCGTTTTCTCGCCCACCCCCGGGACTCCCGGGATGTTGTCCGAGCTGTCCCCTGAGAGCCCCATGACGTCGATCATCTGCTCGGGCCGGAGCCCATACTCTGATGTGAAGGTTTCATAGGTCGTGACCTTGTCCTTCATCGTGTCCCACAGGGTGACCGAGGGAGAGAGGATCTGCCTGAAGTCCTTGTCGCCGGTGACGACAAGGATTTTGTAGCCCTGCTCCTGGCCGACTCTCGCCAGCGTTCCGATGATATCGTCCGCCTCATAGCCTTCTTTTTCAAGCATGGCCAGGCCGAGCCCCTGCACGATCGCCCTGATGTACGGGAACTGGGTCACCAGATCCTCGGGGGCGGGAGGTCTGGTTGCTTTGTACCGGTCGTAGAGGGCATGTCGGAAGGTGGGGCCCTTGGCATCGAACACCACGGCGATGTGAGTGGGCTTTTTGTCCCCCAGGAGTTTCAGGAGCATTCTGGAGAATCCGAAGACGGCGTTCGTCGGAAGGCCTTTGGAGTTCGAGAGGTTCCTCACCGCGTGGAAGGCCCGGTGAATGTAGGAGCTCCCATCCACCAGATAGAGACATTTTTCTTCTTGGGTCATGACGTCTTCCACCTCTTGGGTCATGAAAGAGAAAGGAGATTCAGGAAGGTTGCTCGGGCGGTGAAGTCATGGCAGCCGAATCCGAGGTTCCCCGGAAAGATCTCTCTCAGGCGGCTCGACCCTCACCGAGGAAGTCCGCCAGGCTCTGAGCTGCTTCCCGAAAGCTCAGTTTGGGGACAGGGGGTGCGGCCCATCTGGGCTTCAATTCGGGGAGAACCGATCTCTTGCCCTTGGGGGCTCTTTTACCGACAGCGGCCGGGCAAGTGCTGGAGGTGAATCCGACTCTGGCCCCCTCTTGATCATAGAGGATGTCGTCGATGAACCAGCCGAGGTGCCGGCCGTTGATGCCGTAAACGTGATCCTCTTCGTAGAGGTAAGCCGCCGCAACACCGTCCCAGAGAAAGATGGCCTGACGATAATCCAGGGCGATGTAAGCCACCGGATCCCCTTTGCTGTCGTAGAGAGTCTTTTCCATAGGTCGAACGCTCTCCCGTGAGCTCACCTCAAGATCGGCGGGATCGGATCTTGAGTGCCATTTTATCAGGGATCGCGACTCAAAACAATTGAAAACTCGATCACCTCGCATACTCCACGGCGCGGGTCTCCCGGATCACCGTGACTTTGATCTGACCGGGATAGGTCAGTTCCTTTTCGATTTTTTTGGCAATGTCCCGGCAGAGAACGAACGACTGATCATCCCCGACGATCTTGCCCTCCACCATGATTCGGATTTCACGGCCGGCCTGGATCGCGTAGGACTTGGTCACTCCCGCAAAGGAGGTGGCGATCTTTTCCAGGTCTTCCAGCCTCTTCACGTAGGATTCCAGCATTTCCTGACGCGCCCCGGGCCTGGCCCCGGAGAGCATGTCCGCCGCCTGCACCAGGACCGCCAGAACCGATTCGGGCGGCACCTCTTCATGATGGGCCGCAATCGCGTGAATGACCTGAGGGGCCTCGTTGTATTTCTTCGCGAGCTCCGCGCCGATGAGCGCGTGGGGTCCCTCGACTTCGTGGTCCACGGCCTTGCCGATGTCGTGGAGCAGGCCCGCCCGTTTCGCCTGCTTGACGTTGAGGCCCAGTTCCGAAGCCATGACCCCGCAGAGGAATCCCACCTCCAGGGAGTGGAGAAACACGTTTTGGGCGAAACTGGTCCGGTACTTGAGCCGGCCCACCAGCTTGATGATTTCCGGATCCATCCCATGCACGCCCAGGTCAAAGGCGGCCTGCTCGCCCGCCTCTTTGATGCCTGCTTCGATTTCCTTGTTCACCTTGTCCACCATCTCTTCAATACGGGCCGGGTGGATTCGGCCGTCGTCGATCAACCGCTCCAGCGCGATCTTCGCCACTTCCCGGCGCACCGGGTTGAAGCCGGAGAGAATCACGGCTTCCGGCGTGTCGTCAATGATCACGTCAATCCCCGTGGCCGCCTCGATGGCACGGATGTTCCGGCCTTCCCGTCCGATGATCCGGCCCTTCATCTCCTCGTTGGGCAGGCTCACCACGGACACGGTCTTTTCCGCCACATAGTCGCCCGCATACCGCTTGATGGCCAACCCGAGGATCTCCTGCGCCTTGCGTTGCGCCGCCTCCCTGGTTTCAGTTTCAATCCTGCGCATCAGCTTGGCTGCATCCGCCTTGGCCTCCTCCTCCAGAGAGCCGACAAGCAGCGCCTTGGCTTCTTCGCTTGAAAGCCCCGCCACCCTCTCGAGTTCCTTTCTCTGGGCGCTGACCATTTCTTCAAGCTGCGCCTGTTTGGCTTTCATGTCTTCTTCAACGGCCTCGATGTCCTTTTCTCTTTTGAAGAGTTTCTTCTCCTTCTGTTCATACTGTTCGATCTTCTTATCCAGGTTTTCTTCCTTGTGGAAGATCCGTTTCTCCTGAATGGCCATTTGTTCTTTCTTCTCTTTGCTCTCCCGGTCAAACTCCAGTTTCATCTGGTAGAGCGTGTCCTTGGCCCGGATCGCCGCATCTTTTTTCAGGGCCTTTGCTCTTTTGTGGGCCTCATTGATGATCTTCTTCGAATAGTTCCTGATGGAGTCATACTGCCTTTCCACCACCCTCTTTCGGGTCCAGAACCCCAGAAGCAGACCCAAAAGAATCCCTACAACAAAGATCCCTAAGATTTGAATCCATGACATATGCGATCATCCTTTTCGTATATGAAATATCGGCAATCCTGCTCCGGATCCGAAGACGAGGAGAGTTCTGCCGGTTAAACCCCAGATCAGAGGCACTGCTTCGAGGAACGCTCAGGAGAGGAAAAAGAATCAGGAGAGCCGGAAAGCGACTGAAGGAAACCGCGAGAGGTCAAAATCCCCCGGCCCTAAGGTCGGGAGATTCCAAACACACAGCCTTTTATCGTCAATGCTTCCCGGGAGAAGCATGTTGGTATGTTCTGAACGATATGTTAAAAGGCTCTTTTCCATCGCGCCTTGCTAGTCAACCCCTCGGTTGCCCCAAGCGGCTCTTCCCGGCCCTTTGATCTCGTCAGGGCCGAAGCGCCGCAACAGGGTCCCCAGTTCTCTTTCGACCGCCTCCGTTCCTCACGGCCGAGCAGGTCGTATTGGCCTCGACAAGTCCTCCCTTGCCCCGTGCTCAAAGAACGGGAAAAAGACAGGTCTTATCGCTTTTCAGAATGCCCCAGGACCGAATCAATCGAGCGGATCAGGGACTGACTCCGCAGCCTCAACGCAGACACCAGGCTTTCCTTTTCCTTCAGAACCTGGAAGTAATCCGCTGCAATGTCGAGAGCCGCCAGAATGGCTGTTCTCTTTTCGGACAACCCTTCGGCTCCCTGTTCAATGTCCTTCAGCTTATCGTTGACATAATCCGCAACCCTCTGCACCTGCTGCTCGTTTTCATCACTTTGAACAAGGTACTCGGCATTGCGGATTCTGACTTTAACGGGTTCCATGAAACTCCCTGGGAAAACCGCTTCAGGCAAAAGCAAAGCGCATGTCAATGCATGCGATTTTAATGAGTTACTTCTATTTGCTCAAGTTTTTCCAACAGAGAAAGAACCCTTTGCTTCGCCTTGTCCCTTGAGCCCTTCAGGCCCTCAAGTTCACTGATCAAGTCAGCAATTTTCCCCTCCTGGATGTGGAGTTTTTCAAGGAGAGACTCCTTTTCTTTCTTGAGCGATTGAGCGAATTTGATCAGAGAATCCACTTTTGCTTCAAGGACTTGAAATTGATCCATTTCCTCTGTCTTAAACATGACACCCCTTCAATGGTTCATACGAAATCGCCGGGATCAGCATCCCCGGCAGTGTGTTTCATACTAACGTGCAAGAGAAAAAAGTCAATAAAAAAGACAAGCTTATGCTTGTCTTTTTTATTGGTTCTTGCAACGCGGAGAGCCTTTGTCACACGGCTTTTTGAACGACCTTCAGCCTGGCCATGGCCCTGCGCAGAGCGGCTTCAGCCCTTGAAAAATCAATGTCTTTGTCGGAACGGTCGTGGCTGAGACGCTCTTTGGCTCTCTCCATGGCCTTGGA
>JALOPA010000101.1 GCA_025454125.1 Thermodesulfobacteriota bacterium | reverse complement strand
GGCCAGGAAGCTCGGGCTCGTCTCCATGGTCAGTGTTCCCATGACCGTCAAGGAAGGGAAGGTGATGGGCGTCCTGAACTGTTTCACAGCCGCGGCCCACGACTTCTCGGAAACGGAAGTCAACCTGATCAAGACCGTGGCCAATCAGGCGGCTGTGGCGATTTTCAATACGGAACTGATGGTCAAGACCAAAGTGATCCAGGAAGAGCTCGAAACCAGGAAACTCGTGGAGCGGGCCAAGGAGGTCCTGATGCGGCGCCGCTCCATGACCGTGGAACAGGCGTACCGATGGATCCAGAAACGGAGCATGGACTCCCGGAAATCCATGCGCTACGTGGCCGAAGCCATCCTCCTCTCCGAAGAAATCTGAAAACAGGCACAACGGCACAGAGGGCCAAAGGGACAGAGCGGAAAGGTCTTTCTGCTTTGTGCCTCTTGCCCGCAATTGGTGTGGCGGGTTGCCTCTTGGTCCCTTTGCATCTTTCTTTGTGCCTATGTGTCTTTGTCCCTTTGTGCCTGCATCGCGATGCAATAAACAAACCCAAACCGCGCATAAAGGGTAAGCTTTCCTCCCATTGCCGGAGAGGGACAACAAATTTCTTGACATCTCCCATTAGCGCAGCTTAAAAGTATAGGATACTTTCAGTATTGATGAAGTCTTTACACGAGGGCGTGTAAAGGCTCGAGCATGCGTAAGACAAAGGCGTCTATCCCTCAGGAGAGGGAGGCGTCTTTTTTTTATCACCATCCAGGAGGAGGATTCCGATGAATTTACAGAGACCCAATGCCAATGAAGCCGTGCAAACCAGCAACCGTTCCAGGGACGTGGCGCCCCAGTCCGGCATCTGCAGCCGCTGTGTGGACGGGTGCCGTGGAGGGTGCGACATGTTCCACGCCACCTTCCGGGGCAGAGAGCTGCTGTACCCGCAGCCCTTCGGCAGCATTACGGCGGGAGCGGACAAGGACTACCCTGTGGACTACTCCCACCTCAACATCATGGGGTACGCCCTCGGCGCCAAGGGAGTCGATCCGGACCCGGACAAGGCCACCTTTCCGGCGGTCAACACGGAGACCGCCTTCGGGGCCGTGCACAAGGTGAAAATGAAGGTCCCCATCTTCACCGGCGCCCTGGGCAGCACGGAAATCGCGCGCAAGAACTGGGAACACTTTGCCGTGGGCGCGGCGATCAGCGGCATCAGTCTGGTGTGCGGCGAAAACGTCTGCGGCATCGACCCCGGGCTGGAATTCAATGCTCACGGGAAGGTGAAGAGCTCTCCTGAAATGGATCGGCGCGTGAAAGCGTACCGTCGCTACCATGAGGGGTACGGCGACATTCTCGTCCAGATGAACGTGGAAGACACCCGCAACGGCGTGGCGGAGTATGTCGTCGAGAAGCTGGGCGTGGAGACGGTGGAGCTCAAGTGGGGCCAGGGTGCCAAGTGCATTGGAGGAGAGATCAAGGTGGATTCGCTCGAAAGGGCGATCCAGCTGAAGAAACGGGGATACATCGTGACCCCTGACCCCGAGGTCCCCGCGTTTCAGGCGGCGTTCAAGGCCGGCCCTCTGAAACAGTTCGAACGCCACTCCCGCCTCGGGTTCGTGGACCAGGAAGGGTTCATGAAGGAAGTCGAGAGAGTCAGGAGTCTGGGGGCCAAGCGCGTGACCTTGAAGACCGGGGCCTACCCCATGAGGGAACTGGCCATGGCCATCCGGTGGGCGAGCGATGCGAAGATCGATCTGCTCACCATTGACGGGGCCCCCGGCGGAACCGGCATGAGCCCCTGGAGAATGATGAACGAGTGGGGGGTCCCCGCGATCTACCTCCACTCCATGGCCTATGAACTCTGCGATCGCCTGGCGAAAAGAGGGAACTGGGTTCCGGACATCGCTTTTGCAGGCGGCTTTTCTTCCGAGGATCACGTGTTCAAGGCGCTTGCCCTGGGCGCTCCCTACTGCAAGGCCGTTTGCATGGGCCGCGCTCTCATGATCCCCGGCATGGTGGGGAAGAACGCAGAGAAATGGTTGAGAGGCGAAGACAAAGGCCTGCCCAACACCGTGTCGAGATACGGGTCCACCAAGGAAGAGATCTTCATGAACTACGAGGTCCTCAAGGAGAAGTACGGCTCTGAGGCGGAGAAGCTTCCCCTGGGCGCCGTGGGCATCTTCAGCGCTGTGGACAAGATCAAGGTCGGGCTCCAGCAGCTCATGGCCGGCGCCAGAAGCTGGCAGGTCCGCTACATCAACCGGAAGGACCTGATGTCCCTCACCGAGGAGTGCGCCAGGGTGACCGGGATCCCTTACGTCATGGAGGCCTTCAGAGAAGAAGCCCTGCAGATCATCGACGCTTGATCCTCTGGGGTCGGCCGTGCCTTTTCCCATGACCTTTTTGAGCTTTTTTCATATAATTTCTCTCCCGGAATGAGAACCTCTTCTCGTTCCGGGAGAGCCTCTTACCCCTTGGAGCAGGGCAGTACCGTGACGAGCGCGCCTCTACCGACTGAATTCTATGCGCGGTTCAAGGTCTTTCACGAGCTGATGGCCAACAAGATCCGCGAGATCTTGCTGATCTCCAGCCCCTACGACGCCTATGTGATGGAGGAGGACGGCCGGCTGGCTTCAAGGATCATCAACGAGTATCGAGGCCTCAACCTCAGCCAGCCTCCCAGGGTGACCCGAACGTCTTCCGCTTACGCGGCCCTCGAGTATCTCAACGAGAAGAAGTTCGACATGGTCATCACGACTCCCCACCTCGAAGAACTGGATGCCTACTCCCTGGGCCGCGCGATCAAGAAAGTCAAACCCGACCTCCCGGTGATCCTTCTGGCGCAGAGCTTGAGGGGGTTGCCCAAGGCTCCCGAAAACACCAACGGACCAGGGATCGACAAGGTCTTCATCTGGACCGGGGTTCCCGACTTTCTCCTGGCTCTCGTCAAGAATGCGGAAGACCGCCTCAACGTGGATTTCGACACCAAGAAGGCCAACGTGCGCGTGCTGCTGCTGGTCGAGGACTCCCCGGTTTACTACTCCTCTTTTCTTCCTCTGATCTATCAGGAGGTGGTGCGACAGACCCAGGCGGTCCTCGAGGTGGGGCTCAATGAAGAACACCGGCTCCTCACCATGCGGGCAAGGCCCAAGATCCTTCTGGCCGTGAACTACGAGGAGGCCTTGGAGCTTTACAACCGGTACCAGCCTTACATCTTCGGCGTCATGTCCGACTCCCGCCTGCCCAAGGGCGGATCGCTGGAGGATGAGGCCGGCATCCTGCTTCTGTCGCGGATTCGAAAGGACATCCCGGACCTCCCCCTGCTCCTGATGAGCTCCGAGTCGGCCAATGAGGAAAAAGCGAAACAGATCCCCGCGGTGTTCCTCGACAAGAACTCGCCCAACCTGCTCTCGGAGATCCACCACTTTTTTCTGAGCCACCTCGGATTCGGACACTTTGTGTTTCGCATGCCCGAGGGCACGGAAGTGGACCGGGCATCGAACCTGCGGGAGCTGGAGGAAAAGGTGGCCCGCATCCCGGAGGAATCTCTCTGGTACCATGCGAAGCACAACCACTTCTCGAACTGGCTCATGGCCCGCTCTGAAATCGGCCTCGCTTCGGCCTTCCGTGCCGTCCAGGCTTCCGAATTCTCCAGCGCCGAAGACATGCGCCAATACATTGTCTCCAGCCTCCACGGACTGCGGCGGTGGCGGCAGAAAGGGGTGGTCGCGCAGTTCAACAGCTCCTACTTTGACCCGGACGTGAGCGATTTCGTCAAGATCGGCCAGGGATCTTTGGGGGGAAAAGCCCGAAGCCTCGCGTTCATGGCGGCCCTTCTCCAGGAGGACCCGGCGATCTACGAAAAGTACAAGGACATCAACATCGAAATCCCCAAGACCCTGGTGATCAGCACCGATGCCTTTGAGTCTTTTGTCTC
Source organism: Thermodesulfobacteriota bacterium (assembly GCA_025454125.1). The sequence goes on along the minus strand of JALOPA010000101.1, from coordinate 2,904 downwards.
CAGGAACCATCTGGAGCACTTCGCTGTCGACGATGTCCCGGACCCGGTGATCGCGGAGGCCTTCCTCAAAGCGGAGATGCCGGAGTGGCTGGTTCGGGAACTCGGCTTTTACCTTTCCCAGGTCCCCTATCCTCTTTCGGTGCGCTCCTCCAGCGCCCTCGAGGATCTCCAGTTCCAGCCCTATGCCGGCCTCTATCAGACCTACATGATTCCGAACAACCATCCGGATCTCTCGGTGCGGCTCAGGCAGCTGGTCAATGCGATCAAACTGGTCTATGCCTCGACCTACTGCGAAAGCCCCAAGGCCTTTGCCCGCCACACGTCCAACCGTCCTCAGGAAGAGGCCATGGCGGTCATCATCCAGAAGCTCACGGGCGAAGCGTACGGGGATTACTACTACCCGGCCATCTCCGGGGTTGCCCAGTCCCACAACTTCTACCCCATCCCCCCCATGAAGCGTGAGGACGGGATCGCCTACCTCGCCCTCGGACTCGGGAAAACGGTGGTGGAAGGGGAAAGGGCCCTTCGCTTTTCCCCGCGGCACCCCACCTCCATGCCCCAGTTTTCCACGGTGGACGACATCCTCTCCAATGCCCAGCGCTACTTCTACGCCTTGAAAATCAAGAGCTACCCGGAGGACTTGACCTTCCACCGCTATTCGAATCTGGAGCGAAGGGAGGTGGATGAGGCGGAGGAGGAGTTTCCCGTCCGGGCCCTGGCGAGCACCTACATTGCCGAGGAGCATCGGATCCGGGACTCCGGATACTTGAAAGGGCCCAAGATCCTCACCTTTGCCCAGGTCCTCAAGTACAACACCTTTCCCCTGCCCTCCCTGCTGAGCGACTTCCTGGAGCTCGGGCGCAGGGCCATGGGCTGCCCTGTTGAAATCGAGTTCTCGGCAACGCTCAGCCCTGACCCGGGCCGGAAGAGCAGCTTCTTCTTCCTCCAGATGAGGCCCATGGTCGCGGACCTCGAGACCTTTGACGTGAAGATCACCGCCGAAGACATGCCCAAAGCCTTTTGCTTTTCCACCCAGGCCCTGGGAAACGGGAGAAACGAGGACATTGCCGACATCGTCTATGTGAAACCCGAAGACTTCAAACCCGAGTCCACCGTGGCCATCGCCAAGGAAATCGGCCGCCTCAACGCCGAGCTCGTGAAGTCCAAACGCCCCTATTTGCTGGTCGGGCCCGGCCGGTGGGGGAGTGCGGACCGATGGCTGGGAATCCCTGTTCAGTGGAACGACATCTCGGGCGTCGGCGCGATCATTGAGCTGAGAAGCGCTTTGCTCAAGGCGGATCCCTCCCAGGGGACCCACTTCTTTCAGAACATCACCTCTCTGGGCATTCACTACGTGACGGTCAGCGAAGGGACGGAAGACCGGTTGGATTGGGAGTGGATTCGATCGCTTCCTGCGGTGAAGGAAACCCAGTTTCTGAGGCATGCCCGATTGGACCGGCCCTTCCTTTTGAAGATTGACGGTAAGACATCCCAGGGGGTGATGATTGCCGAATGATTGCAAAACGGTTCCATTTGAACCATAATTCTGATCCAAATTGACGGGAGGTAACCTATGACGGACATTTTGAAAGTGATCAAAGCACGCGATCCCAATGAAAAGGAATTTCATCAGGCGGTAGAAGAAGTGGTGGAGTCCGTGAAGCCGGTCCTGGACCGCAACCCCCAGTACCGCGAGAACGCCATTCTGGAGAGGCTGGTCGAACCCGAACGGGTGGTCATGTTCCAGGTTCCCTGGGTGGACGACGAGGGGCAGGTGCAGGTGAACCGGGGATACCGGATCCAGATGAGCAGTGTGATTGGCCCCTACAAGGGCGGACTTCGGTTTCACCCTTCGGTGAACTTGAGCATCCTCAAGTTCCTCGCCTTTGAACAGGTCTTCAAGAACGCCCTCACCACCCTGGCCATGGGAGGCGGCAAAGGAGGCTCGGATTTCGACCCCAAAGGCAAATCCGACAACGAGGTGATGCGCTTCTGCCAGAGCTTCATGATGGGGCTCTTCAGGCACATCGGGCCGAACACGGACGTCCCGGCCGGGGACATCGGCGTGGGAGCGAGGGAGATCGGGTTTCTCTTCGGCATGTACCGCAAGCTCGCCAACGAGTTCACCGGCGTATTGACCGGCAAGAGCCTGGGCTGGGGCGGCAGCCTCATCCGGCCGGAAGCCACCGGGTACGGGACCGTCTACTTTGCCTCTGAAATGCTCGCGGTCAAAAACCAGACCCTGGAGGGCAAGGTGTGCCTTGTCTCCGGGTCGGGAAACGTGGCCCAGTACACGGTGGAGAAGCTGATCGAACTGGGAGCCAAGGTCGTCACCCTGTCCGACTCCTCCGGGTACGTTTACGACGAGGAAGGCATCGACCAGGGCAAACTGGCTTTTGTGAAGAGGCTCAAGAACGTGCGCAGGGGAAGGATCAAGGAGTACGTGGACAAGTACTCCCAGGCGGTGTACACCGAGGCGGATTCCACCCTGGACTACAACCCCCTTTGGAACCACAAAGCCCACTGCGCCTTTCCGTGTGCCACGCAGAACGAAATCAACGGCAAGGACGCGCAGAACCTCATGAAGGCCGGCGTCTCCCTGGTGGCGGAGGGCTCCAACATGCCCTCGACGCCTGAGGCGGTTCACGCCTTCCTGGACAAAAAGATTCTGTATGCGCCGGGCAAGGCCTCCAATGCCGGAGGCGTTGCCGTGTCCGGTCTTGAAATGGCTCAGAACAGCATGAGGCTGAGCTGGCCCAGAGAGGAAGTGGATGCCCGTCTGAAGATCATCATGAAGAGCATCCACAAGGCGTGCGTGGATGCTGCGGCGGAGTGCGGAGTGCCCGGCAACTACGTGGCGGGGGCCAACATCGCAGGGTTCGTCAAGGTCGTGAATGCCATGAT
>JALOPA010000100.1 GCA_025454125.1 Thermodesulfobacteriota bacterium | reverse complement strand
AGCATAGTCGTGTTACCCCGAGGAGGCTTTTTGGCCCTCCTTATAAACCCACCCAGGAGCGTTGTCAAAACAGGTCTTACCCACAAGGAGGTGCCAGGTTCTGAGGCCCTCAAGAAACAACCCTCTCATCCGTCAGGGCGATAGATTCTGGAAAAGCCGTCGCTCCGGCGAAAGCCGGAGTCCAGGTGAATCACGCGGTTGAGATTCTCAACTTCCTTGGATGAAGCTTGCACCCTTTTGAGAGTCAACAGGCATCTGTTGTGTCATTCCCGCGAAGGCGGGAATCCAGTCTTTCCTCAGTGCTCTGGACTCCCGCTCCCCGCCTGCGCGGGGACAGGCTTCATTCGCGGGAGTGACGAGCTCGCGGGCTTCTTTAGAAGCCTTCAAGTTTCCTGCACGATCAGACTGGCCGCCTCAGCAGCCAGCGGCTAGGCTGGATTCCGGTTTTCACCGGAATGACAGAAAGGGCACCGCTCGGTTTTGAAATTCAGCAGTTGTTTCGCTATCCGTAATAGGGTATCTTGGACTCATGTTTGAGCTCCTCACCGAAATCGTGTCCAACGGGCGCCTTACCCATGACACCTGGCTCATGGCCTTGCGTTCTGCGAAGATCGCGCAAGCAGCGAAGCCGGGACAGTTTGTGATGATAAGAGTCCGGTCCGGGCTTGACCCTCTTTTGAGGCGACCCTTCTCCATATGCGGGGTCAAGGAGGATCTCTTTCTGGTGCTTTACCGCGTTGTCGGCAAGGGGACGGGCCTGATGACGGAGTTGAGGCAAGGGGAGAGAGTGTGGGTTCTCGGGCCGTTGGGGAAAAGCTTCGCCTTGCCGGACGAGCGCGTCAGCCGCCTGCTGGTCGGAGGAGGGATCGGCATCGCCCCTCTTGTTTTTCTCGCACAAGGTCGCCAGAATCAGGATCTCACGTTGATGACGGGGTTTCGGTCGGCCAAGGACATTATTCCCCCACGAGAGATCACCGGCGAAGAAAGGGGATTCGCGGTAGCCACGGATGACGGAACCAAAGGCCATTGCGGACCTGTGACCGATCTCCTCGATGCAGCCCTGCGCAAGAATGCGGAAGGCAGGATGGTCTATGCCTGCGGTCCGAAGCCGATGCTCAAGAGAGTGGCGGAGATCGCGAGGACGCTGAAAGTCCCCTGCCAGGTTTCCCTGGAAGCGCGCATGGCGTGCGGACTCGGGGCTTGTCAGGGGTGTGCGGTGAAGGCGTCTGCGGCCTCAGGCAGGAGCTACTGGTATGTCTGTAAAGAAGGGCCGGTCTTCGACGCGGAAGCCATTGATTGGGAATTGATTTAGGAAAGCACGAATATCGAAATCAGATGATCGTCGCCTCAGCAATAAAAAATCAAAGCTGTCGCCCCGGCGCAGGCCGGGGTCCAGAATTTTCTGTATTCCTGGATTCCGGCTTCCGCCGGAATGACGGAAACGGCGAATCTTCGGTAGGGCTTGAGCGGATATATGGTATCGACATTTCCTGATCTCACAACCCAAATCGGACCTCTCACCCTCCGAAACCCCGTCATCGCCGCGTCAGGGACCTTCGGCTACGGGCTGGAGCTGGAGGACCTCGTGGACCTCGATCTCCTGGGCGGCCTGGTGGTGAAAGGGCTTTCCCTCAAGCCCATGCCGGGCAATCCCCCTCCGAGAATCGTGGAGACTTCCGGCGGCATGCTGAATGCCATCGGCCTCGCGAACATCGGGCTCGAAGCCTTTCTCCGGGACAAGCTTCCGAAGCTGAGGAAGTACGCTACGCCGATCATCGTGAACATCTACGGGCACCACACCGACGAGTATGGAGAACTGGCCTCCGCATTCAAAGGCGTCCAAGGGGTTGCCGCTCTGGAGGTGAACATCTCCTGCCCCAACGTGGAATGCGGGGGCATGGCCTTTGGGATCGACCCGCTCACGTCCGCGCGAGTCACGGAAACGGTCGTCCGGAACACGGACAAACCGGTGATCGTCAAGCTCTCTCCCAACGTGACGGACATCAAAACCGTGGCCAAGGCCGTGGAAAGGGCAGGGGCCCATGCACTGTCTCTCATCAACACTCTCACCGGCATGGCGATCGACGTGGAAACCCGAAGACCCAAGCTGGCGAACCTTGTCGGCGGGCTGTCCGGCCCTGCCATCAAACCCATCGCCCTCTACATGGTCTACCAGGTGGCCAGATCGGTGAAGATCCCTGTGATCGGAATGGGCGGGATCATGGACTACCAGGACGCCATCGAGTTCCTGATGGTGGGCGCGAGGGCGGTGGAGATCGGAACCGCCAATTTCGTCAATCCCCGAGTGACCCTGGAGGTGATCGAGGGAATCCGGACCTACTGCGCGGAAAATGGGGTGCAGCGAATCAGCGAAGTGGTGGGAAGCCTGAGAACGGAACCAGTAAGCAGTAAACGGTGAACAGTGAAGATCCAGTACCGAGTAACGAGGACTGAGGACTGCGTGGTTTGAGGCTGGAGGAGCGTCACGCCTTCGGCGTGACTTGAGGTTGGAGGCCAGGGCAAGAAAAAGGCTTGAGGGAACAACCACAGGCGACTTGCAACCTGCCACCTGCGAGCAAAAGCGGCCGGCATTCAGCACTGCCCAAGCTTCGATGATCAATGCTCAATGACCACGGTTCAATGACCACGGTTCAATGCTCAATGCCTACTCGCCGCCGCCTCCCTTGTACATGCCTTCAATCAGATCCTTGAAAGCTTCGTTCACGTACTTCCTTTTCACCTTCATGGTGGGAGTGACTTCTCCGTCCTCTTCGTAGAGCTTCTTGGGCAGGATCGTGAACTTCTTCACCTGTTCGACCCGCGAGAGCGTCTCGTTGACCTTGTCCAGTTCACCCTGGATCAGCTTGAGGATCTCCGGGGCCTTGGTCAGGTCTTTATAGGTGGAAAACTGGATCTTGTTGTCCTGGGCGTACTTGACGACGTTGTCCTCGTCGATCATGATCAGGGAAACGAGATACTTCCTGCGGTCGCCGATCACCACCGCGTCGTTGATGTAGGGGCTGAACTTCAGCTTGTTCTCAATGTACTGGGGGGTGATATTCTTCCCGCCGGCCGTGACAATGATGTCCTTCTTGCGGTCCGTGATCTTGAGGAAACCGTCCTCGTCGATCATCCCCACATCCCCTGAGTAGAGCCACCCGTCCTTGACGGTCTCGGCCGTGGCCTCGGGGTTCTTGAAGTACCCTTTGAACACGCTCGGGGACTTTACCAGGATCTCCCCGTCTTCAGCGATCTTCACTTCGGTGCCCGTCAGGGGCGGACCCACGGTGCCGAATTTCACGCGGCCCATGCGTGAGACGCAGGTGACGCCGGTTCCTTCGGTCTGGCCATACCCTTCGACCAGGTTGACCCCGATAGACTGAAAGAAGTGGAGAATGTCCGGCGAAATGGGAGCGGCCCCCGAATAGGCCATCCGCATCCGGTCGAAGCCCAACCGCTCTTTGAGCTTGCGGAACACGGCAAAATAGGCGAGTCGGTACAGAGCTTCGAAATGAAGAGGCACCTTCTTGAAGTTCATTCTCAGGGTGGCCCGCTTCTTCCCGATTTTCAGGGCCAGATAGAAGACCATCTTCTTGAACCAGGTGGCATCCGACATTTTGATCACAATGGCGGAATAGTACTTCTCCCAGATGCGGGGCACGGCATAACCGACGGTCGGTGAGATCTCGATCATGTTGTCCGTCACCGTATCGAGGCTCTCAATGAAATTGACCGTGAAACCGTGGGTGATGTGCCCGAGCACGGAGAAAAGCTGCTCGAAGACGTGGCACAGGGGCAGGAAGGACATGACCTCGTCGTTGTCATACATGGGGTTGTCGGTCGTGATGGCGCTACCCATCCAGGTCAGGTTGCGGTGGGAGAGCATGGCGCCTTTCGGGGGGCCGGTCGTGCCCGACGTGTAGATGAGCATGGAGGTGTCTTCCGGCTGAACCTCGTCCATGCGTTTTTCGATGGCGTTGGGATTTTTCTCCAGTTCCTGGCGTCCCAGTTCGAGCAGCTCTTCAAAGGTCATCACCAGGGGATCCTTGAAATGGCGGAGGCCTTCCAGATCCCAAACGATGACCTTCTTCAACAGGGGCACCCGGTCTCTGAAACTGAGCCACTTGTCGAGCTGCTCCTCGTTTTCCACGAAAAAGAACTTGGAATCCGAGTTGTGGATCACGTACTCGACCTGAGGCCAGGCGTTGGTCGCATAGACGCCCACGGCCACCCCGCCCGCGCACTGGATCCCCATGTCCGCGATGACCCACTCCGGGCAGTTGTCTCCGATGATGGAGGCGCTGTCCCCCTTCTGAAGCCCCAGAGCGATCAGGGCCGATCCCACCTGCTTGACGAGCCGGGAGTAGTCATTCCAGGAAATGTCGTGCCAGATGCCATACTCCTTTTTTCGCATGGCCACCCGGTCGCCGTATTTCTTGACCGTTTCTCTAAAAATGAGGGGTGCCGTCTCCATCTCTTTATCTGCCCGGTGCCCTTTCCTTTGAGGATTTCAAGGCGGCGAAGCCGACTTCTATGAAATCGTGAAACGATTTCATCTCCATCTCTTTTTTCTCTTCCAGCGCTGGTAGCCCTTGGCGGATTCCTCGGAGCGAATGCCCATGTAGAATTCCTTCACGTCCTTGTCTTCCATGAGCTCTCTTGCCGGACCCTTCATCACAAAGCGGCCGTTCTCAAGGATCAGGGCGAAGTCCGCGATGCCGAGGGCCATCCTGGCGTTCTGTTCCACGAGAAGAATGGTGACACCGTCCTCGTTGATGTTCTCAATGATCCTGAAGATCTCTTTGACCAGGATAGGGGAGAGCCCCAGGGAAGGCTCATCGAGGAAGAGCAGGGTGGGACGGTTCATCAGGGCCCTGCCGATAGCGAGCATCTGCTGCTCCCCCCCGGAGAGCGTGCCCGCCCACTGGTTCTCCCTGGCCTTGAGCACCGGGAAGTGCCGGTAGATCTGCTCGAAGTCGTTTTTCACTTCCACGCGATCTTTCCGAAGGTAAGCGCCCATGAGCAGATTTTCTTTGGTCGTGAGCTCCTCGAAGACCTCCCGGCCCTCAGGGACATAGGAAATCCCCATGCGCACGATTTTTTCGGTGTCTTCGTCGTTGAGGCGCCGCCCCATGAACTCGATGGTGCCTTTGTCCGGTTGATCCTCGATGAGGCCCATGACGGTCTTCAGGATGGTGGACTTGCCGGCCCCGTTGTTGCCCAGGATCGCGGTGATCGTTCCCACCTCTACAGAAAGGGAAGCCCCCCGGATGGCGTAAATCAGCCCGTAGTAGGTTTCGATGTTCCTTATTTCAAGCAGCGCCCCGGATTCCATCCTCTTCTCCAAGATAGGCTTTCAGCACTTCAGGATTTTTCTGCACGGCCTCAGGGTCCCCTTCCGTTATGATCTTTCCGAAGTTGATGACCAGGATGCGCTCGGAAATGTCCATGACCATCTTCATGTCGTGCTCGATGAGAAGGATCGTGACCCCGAGGGTATCCTGGATGTCCTTGATCCAGAAAATCATGTCCTGCTTTTCTTCGGAATTCATGCCTGCACAAGGTTCGTCCAGGAGCAGGAGCTCCGGCTCAAGGGCCAGGGCTCTTCCGAGTTCCACCTGCTTCTGGGTGCCGTAAGGCAGAGCACCGACGAACTTGTTCCTCACGGCCTGCAGGTCGAGCAGATCGATGATTTCCTCGACCTTGCGGCGATGAACGATCTCTTCTCTACCGGCAAAGGATCGTTTTCCCCAGAGGAAAGCCCCGCGGAACAGGCCGGTCTTCAGAAAATTGTGGCGGCCCAGCATCAGGTTTTCCATGGTGCTCATGTGACTGAAGAGCTCGATGTTCTGAAAGGTGCGGGCGATTTTGAGCTTGGCCACCTGGTCGGGCCGCCTGCCCTGGATTTCCCGGTCCTTGAAAACAATGGCCCCTCTGTTGGGGTGGTAGATGCCGTTGATGCAGTTGAAGAGCGTGGTTTTGCCGGCCCCGTTGGGTCCGATGATGGCGTAAATCTCACCCTTCTGGACTTCAAAAGAGATGTCCGACAGGGCCTCGATGCCGCCGAAAGATATGGACAGTTTTTCAACTTTAAAGAAAGCCATGGGTTCTCGCATTTAAGACCGGGAGGGGATGCCCCCTCCCGGCTTCACTCATTGCGCAATCGAATAAATGAATGGGAAATAAAAATCCGAAATTCAAAATCCGAAATCCGAAACGATTTTCAAAATCAAATATCAAATGACGAAAACTTCTGTTTCATGTCTGTGTATTCGAATTTCTGTCATTGGGCATTGTTTCGAATTTCGTGCTTCGGATTTCGATATTTCCTCACGGTTCCATCCAGTCCGTCAGGGACTTGGATTTAGCATCGGCCATGCACTGGCTCAGGAACACTTCTTTCTGCCCCTGCCTGGAGTAGACGTCACTCGGTTCAAAGGCTGAGTAGCCGATTCGGCCGAAGATGCCTTTGAAATCCTTGATGCCTTCCATCTCCTTGACAAAGCGCTCGCGGGTGAGATCTTTTCCGCACCTCTTGAGGCCTTCGACCATGGGCTCCACAAATCCGATGCCCGCGTAAAAGAACACGCCCCAGCGCTCATCTTTGGCGGCGAATTTGTCGAAAGCCTTTTTGTATTTCTGCATCAGCGGAGAAGCAGAATCCGGAGGTTCGGCGAAATTAGCCACGATCACATCCGTCCAGAGCCCTTTGCTGATGTTCTGCATCAGAGGAAAGTCCGAGCAGGTGCTGGTGCTCATCCACTGAGGTTTGAACTGCATGGCCTGAGCGGTCCCAACAACCCGAACGGCGTGGGTCGGGCTCAACC
>JALOPA010000099.1 GCA_025454125.1 Thermodesulfobacteriota bacterium | reverse complement strand
GGTCGCCTGTGGCGCCGCCGAAGGCGGGTAAACCTCAAGCGAAGCGATCCTCAAGCCTCAAACAGCAGGCCAGATTTTGGTTGCGGCCATAGGCTTGCATTAGGAACAACCCATGAGTGAACTGTTGGAAGAGCTCAAGATCAAGATTGTGCAAGAGCTCCAGCTCAAGGAGGTCCATCCTGCTCAACTGGCGGATGACACGCCCTTCTTCGACAAAGGGCTGGGGCTGGACTCTGTGGATCTCCTCGTGCTGGTGGCCATGGTGGACAGGGATTACGGGGTGCAGATATTCACCCGTGAGCTGGGGGAAAAGGTTTTTGTCACCCTCTCCACCCTGGCCGATTACATTGCGAAAACAAGGAAAACCCGATAGAGACTTTCCGTCGGGAAAAGACTGCCTTGGACAGGAAGGAGGTGCCCGGACCATGAACAAACCGTGGCTCAAACACTATGAGGCCCATGTTCCTCACTCCTTGACCTATCCTGAGATTCCCGTCCATCGCTTTCTCTTGGACACCGTGGACCGTCATCCGGATCACGTGGCCGTGACTTTCAATGACCTCCATTTCTCTTACCGGGATGTGAACGAGAGAGCCAATCGGTTCGCCCATGCTCTTGCGAAGCTGGGCGTGGCCAAAGGGGACAGGGTCGCTTTCCTGCTGGTCAACTCGCCCACCTATGTCTTTGCTTTCTTCGCCGTGATGAAACTGGGGGCCGTGGTGGTCAACCTGAGCGTGGGGATCCAGGGAGAGGAACTGGCCCGCTGTCTTAGCGACTCGGGCGCCAAGGCGGTGGTCACTCTGGATCTGTTTGCTCCGGGCGTGTACGCCGTGATCCGGAACACAGGGGTTGAGGCCGTGATTCTCCACTCCGTGTTCGGCATGGAGAGAACCCTCACCCTTGAGCAGGGAATGCCCCGGCCGCTCCTTTTCAATGAACTGCTGGCCTCAGGCCGCGGCAGCCGCACGCGCCCAAACCGAGCCGGAACTCATCCGCGTGCTCCAGTCCGAAGCGTGGATAGGGATCAGCGGCGCCGGGAACGCGTCGGTCCTGTGTGTCATTCCGTTTTTCCACGTCTTCGGCATGTCGGCCTGCCTCCTCATTTCCGTTATCAAGGGGTTCCGGATGGTGTTGGTCCCCAGGATCGATCTGATGGACATTCTCTCGCTCATGGAGACCCTCAAGGCCTGCAAGCCTCTGTCCTTCCCTGCGGTGCCGAGTCTCTGGGCGGCCATGCTCTCTCTGCCTCCGGAGGTTGCCAGGGAGCACCTTTCCCCTATCCAGGTGGCAACGAGCGGGGGCGCCCCTCTTCCAAAGTGGGTTCATGAGCGGTTTGAGGAATTGACCGGCAGAAGGATCGTGGAAGCCTACGGCCTTTCCGAAGCTTCGTCGGCGACTCATTTCACTCCCTATCCAAAAGGAGGCCCCGTGGGCTCCATAGGGTTGCCCCTTCCGGACACAGAGGCCAGAATCGTGGACAGGGAAACGGGCAGGACGGAATGTGCCGCAGGGGAGATCGGGGAGCTCGTGGTGAGAGGGCCTCAGATCATGCAGGGGTACTGGAACAATGCGCCCCTGACCGCGGCGGGCCTGAGGGACGGGTGGCTTCACACCGGCGACCTGGCGCGAATGGATTCGGAGGGCTTCTTCTACCTCGTGGACAGGAAGGACGATCTCATTGTCTCGAGCGGATTCAACATCTATCCCACGGAGATCGAGGAGGTTCTCAAACGACACCCCAAGGTGAACGACGCCGCGGCCGTGGGGGTGCCGGACCGAATCAAAGGGCAGGCCGTTGTGGCGGCCGTCGCCCTGAAGCCCGGCGCGGAGGCGGACAGACAGGAGCTCATAGCCTACTGCCGGGATCACATGCCGGAGTACCGGGTGCCCAAAGCGATCCTCTTGATGGAAGAGATCCCGAGAGATCCGGCCGGCAAGCTCCTGAGACGAATGCTGCGACAGGACGCCCGGGTCTCTGAAGGGCAGCCATGAAGGCGTTGCTTCTCAAGTCTCTTTCGAAGAGCTCGCTGGTCATGGGCTCCTGGCTGATTCGGTTGGTCGCTTGGTGGATCGCTACGGGCTACTTTCTCTTCCTGACTTCGAGGCGCAAGGCCAGCATCGGGCTCTATCAGGTCATTTTCCCGGACCGCGGGGCCTGGTACTATCTTGCCTGCGCCTGGCGTCAGTTTCACTCCTTTGCCGGGACCTACGCGGATCGCATCGAACTGTACTCGAACAAGGGCGCGGTCCCCTTGGCCCAGGGCAGGGAACAACTGCTGGAGGAGGGGAAAAAGGGAGCCGGCGCAATCATTCTCATTTCGCACATGGGAAACTATGAGGTGGCGGTGCGGGCTTTTGAGGAGCTCGGGCTCAAACTCCTCATCCTCATGGGGGAACGGGAAGCCAAGCAAGTGGCCCGCGAGCAGCGGGAGACGCTCATGGCGCGGGGAATACGGATTCATGTGGCCACGGCCCAGGACGCAGTTCCCTTCGGCGGGCTGGAAGCGCTTCAATTCATGCGAGAGGGGGGGATCGTGTCCCTTGCCGGTGACATCGTCTGGACCGACCAGCGGTCCCTCGTGCCTGTGAGGCTCTTCGGCCGTGAGGTGGGGCTTCCCTCCGGACCCCACCTCCTGGCCCTGGTTTCAGGAGCGCCCCTCTTCACCCTCTTCACCTTCCGCGTGAAAAGGGGAGAGCACCGGATCATCCTGTCCGGACCCCGCTGGGTGAAGTCGGCATCCCGATCGGAGCGAAACGCGGCGATCCAGGCGAGCGCCCAGGAGTACGCCGCAGCCCTCGAGGAGATGGTACGGCAGTATCCTTCTCAGTGGTATATCTTTGAGCCCTTCTTTTCCCCGCTGCCCGAGCGGTCGACAGCAAAGGAATCAGGGCCATGAGAACAGGAGAACAGGGGAGTCGATGCCGATGCGAGAAACTTTAGCCCATGCCCTTGGCGCAGGCTACGAGAGGATCGTGGCCTGGGCGGACATCCTTGACCGCATCAATGTGTATCCGGTGCCGGACGGTGACACGGGCCGGAATCTCGTCGTGACGCTGAGCGGCCTGAGAAACCCCTGGCAGGACAAAGACAGCCTGGCCAGCGGGATTCTGCTGGCAGCCCGGGGCAATTCCGGGAACATTGCGGCTCGCTTCCTTGCCGGATTTCTCGGGTGTGAAGACGTCGCTTCCCTGCCGGCTGCGGTCGCCTCCGGCCGGGATCTGGCCTACCAAGCTGTCCCTGAACCTCAGCCCGGGACCATGCTCTCCTTTTTCGATGTCCTCGCAGAATCCCTGAAAAGAAACTCTCCCGGCCAAAACGGGGCGTGGGTCCCTGCGGTGATCCATGATCTGGAGGAGTCGGTGAAGGCCACCACCCAGCAATTGCAGGAGCTGCGGGAGGCGGGGGTCGTGGACGCAGGGGCTCTGGGCATGCTGGTTTTCTTCGATCCCGTGCTGAATCTCCTGTCCGGACGGGAGGCCCGAAGCTCGGGCTTCACGGAAGAGCTGCGGGGGTTTTTCAGCCTTGCCGGGACCTGGAAAGAACACAGGGCTCAGGGCTTCTGCGTGGATGCGGTTCTCAAGCTCGGGCAGGAGGGAGAGGACATCAGGCGCCACCTCATGGAGGTCGGGGAATCCGTCGTCGCCATGCCGGACGGAAACTGCCTGAAGGTTCACCTCCACACCCTGGACAGGGAGAGAGTGAAGCACGCTCTTGCGGAGCACGGCGCCATTCTGACCTGGGCCGAGGACGATCTCGCCGAGCAGAGCGCCCGCTTTCCAAAACCCGAGAAGAAGCCCGTCCTCCACATCATGACCGACGCTGCGGGTGCCCTCACGCGGGAAGAGGCCAGGGGGCTCGGAATCACCCTGCTCAACAGCTACGTCAACATCGGGAATCATTGTCTCCCCGAGAGTTATCTGAATCCCTCGCACCTCTTTGAGGCCATGAAGGCTGAAATCCCGGTGTCCACCAGTCAGGCCTCGGTTGCCGAGCGGCATGAGTGCTACAGCAAAGTCCTGAAACTCCACGATCGGGTGCTCTATCTCTGCGTGGGGTCCTTTTTCACGGGGAACTACAGCACGGTCATGGCCTGGAAGGCCGAGAACGACCCGAACAACCGGCTGACCGTCCTGGACACGGGAGTGGCCTCGGGCAAGCTGGGGCTCGTCGCCAGGGCTGCGGCCGAGTTTTCCCTTGTATCCGGCGACCCTTCCGCCGTGGAGGCTTTTGCCGGGGCCGCTGTCCGTCAGGTGGAGGAGTACATTTTTCTTGACCGGCTCCAGTTCCTGGCGGCCGGAGGCCGGATGTCGAAGACCGGCGCTTTTTTCGGGGACCTCCTTCGCATCAAGCCCATCGTGAGCCCTTATGCGGACGGCGTGCGGAAGATGGGTGTAGCGAGAAGCACGAAAGACCAGGTGAAGTTCGCGTTCAGACGCCTTGAACAGGGGCTGAAGAAAGACCGGGGCGCCACGCTTCTGCTGGAATACACGGACAACAGGGAGTGGCTTGAAAGAGAAGTCAAGCCGGAGATCGAGCGTCGATTCCCCAGGGTGAGAACCCTCATGCAGGTCATGTCCATGACCTCTGCGGTTCACATGGGGCCGGGCACATGGGCCGTCGCTTTTCTTCCGGACCATCCCGGCCAGGCGGAGAACGATGGGTGAGACCACCGTCCGCGTGATCAAAGGGGCTCTGATGGCGGCCCTCTACGGCGTCTTCTTCGTGGGGATCCTGTGCGAGCTCTTGGTGTTCCTTCCGATCATCTCCCTTGTGAACCGGCTTTTCGGCCGACAACCCTACCGCATGCAGTGGGCGCTCAGGACCCTGCTGAACCTCTGGCTGTGGTTCCTGCGGGTCTTCCGGTTTCTCGCGCCCGGGCCGTCAAAAGGAAAGCCCGTGCAAGGGCCGTGCGTGGTGGTCTCCAACCACCCGGGCCTCTTTGACGTGCTGTACCTGGTCCGGGACATTCCCCGAATGAGCCTCATGGTCAAAAGGGCCCTGGCAAGAAAACTTCCCCTGGGTCCGCTGTTCCGGTCGGCCGGTTATGTGCTCGCGCCCGACTACGAGCACGGGAGCCCTCTTGAGGTGCTGGACGAGGCAATGGAGAAGCTCGAAAGAGGTTACAAGTTCATGGTGTTTCCCGAGGCAACCCGATCGCCCAAGGGAGAAATGGGAAGGTTCAATCCGGGTCCCTTCCTGCTGGCCAGACGAGCCGATGTTCCGGTGCAACCTGTTCTCATACGAAACAATCCCCCATTCCTGCCCAAAGAGGACAAGTGGTATTTTCCACCCTTCCACGCCTCCACCCTCCAGCTCGAGTACTGGGAGCCCCTGGCGCCCCCGGCCGCGGGAAGGGAGCGGGAGTTTGCAAAGGGGTTGGAAAAGAGGTACAGAGAAGCCCTCGGGCTCTCCGGGAGCGGGGACTCCGAAAGCAACAGGGTGAGTCCATGACGGAGAACATTCTGGAAGCCGCAACCCTTATTCCTCAACAGGGCCGGATGAAGCTCCTGGACCGGGTGGTCAACCCTTCGCAGAAGGGGATTCGAGCCGAGACGACAGTGACCGAAACGTGGCCTCTGGCCAGGGACGGTGAGGTGAGTTCTCTGCTGTGCATCGAACTGGTGGCTCAGGCCATTTCCGCCCTGAGCACGTGGCGCAAAGGAGAAGGGGCTGTGCCGCGGCCGGGGCTGCTGGTCGGGATCAAGGAATCGCAGCTCTTCTGCCAGAGTCTCCCGATCGGTACAGAGATCACCGTGGGCGTGGAGGAACTCTACCATCTTGGGAACTATGCCGTGTTCGCAGGGCGAGTGACTTCAGGGCCCGCTCTCCTTTGTACGGGGACCCTCCAAGTCATGGAGCCGGAAGAGGAGGGCTTTCTGTATTTTCTGAAAGAACGCAGTTCGCGCCCGGGTGGAAAAGAGTAGAGCATTGGGAGGATTGAAACCTATGTCTTCGAGACGGGTTGCACTGGTGACAGGCGGAGGCCGGGGAATCGGCCGAGCCATTAGCCTGGAGTTGGCGAAAAGCGGATATGACATTGTCTTGACCTTCCGCTCAGACCGAGCCGCAGCAGAAGAGACGGCCGAAATGATCCGAGGGGCCGGAGGCCGGGGGGAATCGGTATGTTTCGATGTCGCCGACAGGGAGGCGACGGACAAAGCGATCGAAGCCATTTTCGCCCGGCACGAAGCCGTGGACGTGCTGGTGAACAACGCGGGACAGACGGCAGACAGCCTGTTTGCGCTCATGTCTTTCGAAGAATGGAAACGAGTGCTGGATACGTCTCTTCAAGGGTTTTTCAATGTGACCAAGCCGGTTGTCAAGAAAATGATCAGCAGGGGACAGGGCTGCATCGTCACCCTTTCTTCCGTCTCCGCCCGCCTGGGCCACAGGGGCCAGACCAACTACGCTGCGGCCAAGGCGGGCCTCGAAGGCGCCTGCCGATCCCTGGCCTCGGAAGTGGCTCGCCTCGGCATTCGCGTGAACGTGGTGGCGCCCGGCCTGATCGAGACGGGAATGATCCAGGGCCTGCCTGTGGAGATGATCAAACAAATCATCCCCATGGGCCGCACCGGATTCCCGGAGGAGGTGGCCAAGGTCGTCCGGTTCCTGTGCTCCGACGACGCCTCGTATATTACGGGACAGGTTATTGCCGTCAATGGCGGGATGATTTAGCGGCTTCGCCGAGAAGTGACAAGTGACGAGTAACGAGTGACAAGTTGGGTCTTGGTCTCGTTACTTGCCCTTCGACTTCGCTCAGGGCCGTGAGTCTGTCGAACGGTCACTCGTCACTCGTAACCGGTGTGCACCCTTGTATCTGAGCGTTTTTGAGCAACCTGCTAGGAGTTAATGGATGAAAGAAAGGGTGTTGAGGGAGTTTTTTATTTTGGGCATGGTGATGGGCCTTGTCGCAGCTGGGCCGGTGCACTCTCAGGATTGGGATTCCTTGAAAGACTCCTTCAGGAAGATCCAATCGGTGAGAGCGGACTTCTTGCAGGAGAGGCATGTCCAGATTCTCAAAGAACCCCTGGTTTCAGAAGGGAGATTCTCCTACCTGTCCTCAGGTTCACTCAGGTGGGAGTACCTGCGCCCGCTGAAAAGCGTGATGCTTCAGAAAGGGGAGAGTGTTCGACTCTATCACTTCTCCGAAGGCGCCTGGCGACAGGACATGACCCAGGGCGTGGAGGCAAGACGGATGGTGCTCGCTGAAATGAGCCAGTGGTTTCAGGGCCGTTTCGAGGAGAGCCGGGTCTTCAAGCCTTCTTATTCGCAGGGCCCCCCCGGCCGAATCCTCCTGATCCCCGGGGAGGGAGTCAACAAGTTCATCCTGGGGATCGAGATTGTCCTGTCCGATAGACCCGGGGTCATTGATCGGGTAGAGATGACCGAACCCGGCGGATCTTCCACGCGGATCACGTTCAGGAATGTTGAGATCAATGCCGGCTTGGACTCCAAGGTTTTCGACGAACCATGAACCTTAACAAGAAACAGGTGGTGGGTCTCCTGGCAGCCTTGATGCTGTGGGCCGGGTGTCTGACCGCGCCTGAAACTCCTCTTCTTCAAGGTGCGCCGGAAGACCTCGACCGATGCGTCGGGCTTTTTCCGCCCGGCCCCTGGGAGTGCGTTCACACCATTGAAGCGGTCATTCCAGGGGGGATGACTTCTTCCCTGCTCGGGATCACCAAAGGCGACCCGGCCGGCCGCAGACTGCACACGGTCCTGCTCACCCCCGAGGGGTTTATCCTGTTTGAAGCAGAGCGGCGGGAGGAGGAAATTTCAGTGTT
>JALOPA010000098.1 GCA_025454125.1 Thermodesulfobacteriota bacterium | reverse complement strand
TCATGATGCGCAGCGTCCCGGTGCTGTTGTTCCCGCCGATGATCTGAAACAGGTCTGCCAGGCTGGTGAATTTCAGATTCCCTGTGAGTACCGCTTTGCCTCCCATGTGCTTCAATCCTCTATTTTGTCCAGTGCAGCTCTTTTTGCAGGTGGCGCAGAGTGAGGAGTATCGCTTCTTTAAGCGTGCTGCCCACCCCCTCTCCCTTGAGAGCGCTCGCCAGATGGTAGGGCACCTTGAGCTTGCTGTTCAGGTCCTGATCGAGCGTCTCCGCGGGCACAAGCGGGATGCCTTGCTGCTCAAGGTCGCGTTTGTTGTATTGAAGGACGAGTGGGATGTTGAAGATGCTTTTCCCTTCTTCTTTCAGGTTCTCGGCCAGGTCTTTCAAGGACAGGAGGTTTGCTTTCCTGCGAACTTCCAGGGAATCGGCCACGAAGACCACCCCGTCCACTCCCTTAAGCACCATCTTTCGGGTGGATCGGTACCGGGATTGGCCCGGGACCGTGTACAGCTGAACCTTCACGTCGCAGCCTCTGATTTTTCCGAGGCCCATGGGCAGGAAATCGAAGAACAGGGTCCGGTCCCCCATGGTGTTGATGGAGACCATTTCCGAGTTGGTCTGTTTGTGAAAGGCCTTGAAGATGTACTCCAGATTCGTGGTTTTCCCGCAACGCCCAGGGCCGTAGTAAACCAGCTTACACTCGATGATTCTGTCTTTCGCGTTAAAAATGGCCATAGTGATTCGAGGAGTTCCTCCTGATCGGCCTCTAGGCGTCGTGCCGGCCGTTTCTCGCTCGCCTTTCCCCGGGCCTCACCTCTTCGTCGGCTCCGTGGGTCAGGTCAATCCGCATCGATGGTGATATCCAGGGTATAATCCCCCTGCCTCGGTCCCTGTTTAATCTTTGCCGTGCCGGAAACGGTGCCCGTGCTCCTGAACACGGTAATGGGAGAGTAGCACTGGATATCCTCGAGCCTCGTTCCGGGAACCAGGGTATCTGCGACGTTTTTTTGAACCGCAGGAATCAAGACCGTAACCGTATTGGCCGACTGGAAGTGAACGTCAAAGTCCATGGTCTGCCCGGCCAGAGGCCCGCCTTGGAGGTGAACGGAGATAGCGGAGATTTCCAGAAACACTTCCTCCTTTTTCTTCTTCGGCTTGGAAGGCAAGGACGGTTTGGTTTCCACCTCCGGGATTTCCGTCTTGAAGCCTTCTTTCTCCATGGACGTTTTGAGAAAGGTCCGAATGTACTTGAGGTCTTCCGTGGAGAAAAAGTCGCGGGTCTTCCATTTGCCGAACTGCGCCACCGCCGCCTCGGGCGCTTTGAGCGCCACGAAACACTTGATCATGTTCTTGGCCGTAACGACGGGCAGCACCCCCTGCTCCAG
Organism: Thermodesulfobacteriota bacterium; assembly: GCA_025454125.1. Next base: position 7,352 of record JALOPA010000098.1, on the reverse strand, counting down.
CAGCTTGTGAAACTCCTTCAAAGCCTGCTCGTACTGGCCGAATTTGGCCAGGGCCACGGCTCCTTCAATGGCCGCGGCTTCCTTGGTTTGGGAAAAGGAGAACAGCTTCTTGATGAGGGCTTGCAGGTCCCCGGAGAGCTCCGGCTTTTCCGGGCTGTCCCTCAGCTCATTCAAGGATTTGTCGACCGCACGGATCTTGCTTTTCACTCCGGCGATGAGTTGGGTGTTCTCCGCAAGGACTTTGCTTTTCCCTATAACGGCAAGAATCTGCGCGTACTTTGATTTCGCATCCGACAGGAGTCCCTGGGTTCGGTAAAGATCCGCCTCTTTTAGCAGACGCCGTATGAGATCCTTCTCAGTCATCAAGAACTCTCAGAATATTCCCCGGCATGGAGGAATGGTTCAATGAAAACAAAACAGGCTATTTTTTACCATATCCTGTTTAAGTTATAAAGGATTTTCTTCACTATCCTCCCCCTCTCTTCTCCTGAGGGCGGATGGAGGGGGAGGGGGTTCACGGTCCCGGGACACAGGGCAGCTTATCGAGTTCGCTGATTTGACGGACAAAAGGATCTTATAGTAAAGAGTAAGAAAAATCAAATGGCATGAAGCCAATCGCAACGATGGAAGAAAACATCAATGAGTTCTCGCGGGGCAAAGGCATGAAGATCAAGGTGGAAAGTGAGAAGATTGTGAAGGCCGTCAAAAAGCTGGAAGGCGTGGAGATGGTCCTGGAGAATGCAGAGGATGCAAAGGAAGCGCTCAACCTGATCCTGAGGAGAACGGATCTTTTGAGAGGGTGGGAAATTTCAAGACTCAAGGACGTCCAGGTGTCCTCTTTCCAGGAGTACAAGACCTCTGCCGTAGACTACACCCTGGTCTTCCTGCTGGATTTCTCCTTTGCGCCTGAGACGACGGCAGAGTCGAAGATCGGGCTTATCAAGGCGCTCCAGGAATTTTTCAACAAAGCCTAGTCAGTGGAGTAGACCCACCGGTAGTTGATGGGCCGCAGATCCATGAAGGATTCCTTGGGGTGCAGGAACTCGTCTTTGAGCCTGATCCAGCTCACGTGGTGTTTGAGCCGTCTCATTTTTCCGTCTTCCGGAGGTTTGGCGTGGGCGGTGTGGCCGTACACGGCTTCGGAAATGCCGATGTACCCTTCGGGGGCCGGATAGAGGTAGGCGGCCTTGAAGCTCTCCGGATCGAGCGCCTCGCGGCCGGCCAGGGCAAGAATTTGTTTTTCCGTGAGCTGGATCAGGAAGTACTTGGACAGGCCCCGCTCCGAGTACTTGATCATGGAGCGGGATTCACTGCTGGACACGAACACGGTGGTAATGAAATCCAGCCTTTTCGTGAGCTGGGCGGCAATGAGGGCTGCCGTTCTTCTGCCTCCCACGTTGACATGGCAGCCGTAGTACTCGAAGAGCTTTCTTTGCAAATAGCGACCCTCCGAGTCGCCCATCTCGTAGAGATGGCCTTGGATGTATCGGAGCCACCGGGCGAGATCCTCTGCGGCGTCGGCGATGGGCCAGTCGATTTTCACATGGAAGTGCGTTAGAGCGTACCGGTTGTTTCTCCTGACGGTCGGGTCCTGCTGGATCAGCAGAGCGTAGTCCACGTCGAGCCAGCTCTCCAGAAAGTCCAGAAATCGAGGCCTGTCAAAGTAGCGCAGATTGCGGTCGAAGTTTTTGTACAGAGGGAGCTCTGCGAAGAACTCGAGGTTTTCCTTGATGACCTTGTTTTCAGGGAAAAAGCGAATGTAGTTCTTCATGGAGGCATGGACGGCCCCCTCGCAGAAGATGACAATGAAGGTTCGGAAAAGGTCGGACTCCTTCTCCATCTTCTTGGATTGGGGTTTGAGTTCGCTCTTGTCAACGAAACTGTACTCGGCTCCGCTTTGGATGTGCCTGTAATAGGAGTCCACCAGGGAGATCTTCATGAGCCGTTGCTCGAGAACGTCCCTCAGGATCTCGTAAAGAGATCGGCGAAGCTTTTCATGATAACTGAGTCTTTCCCTGTAGATCCACATGGATCCATTCCTCGGAGGCGCCCCTCTCTTTGCAGCTCGAACGTGAGAGTGCGTCAAAAAGGGTGTGAAAACGATGTCCCATCGTATCAGGAAAGGCTTGTAAGGGTCAATAAGAAATAGAGATTTCAGATCATGCTTGTCTCGAAACGCAGGGCCTGCGGTTTGAGGATTTGCATGTGGAGCATAAATTTTCTTGACAAACGGGAGCTCTCAATTATAGTAGTTCATTTACCTTAGCTTTAGCTAGATTGATTGATATTGTTTCTAAGTAGGTTTTCTTGAATGCTCATCGACCTTCAAGCGATCAGCGAGGCGACGGAATTCACCGAGGTGCTGGAAGAGGGTTGGTGGCGACCGGCTCCAGAAGACGATCAAATCCTGGGTCTTGACGGTCCGCTCCATCTCAAGGTAAAGGTTTCCAAAGCGGTCGACAAGTTCCTGGTTCAAGGCACGTTCCGGGGAGCGATTCGCATCCGGTGCGATCGTTGCCTTGAGCCTTTTCATAAAGAGGTGGAATCGCAATTCCATGTCTACCTGATGGCCCCCAGGGAGGGATCGGACCAGGAAGAAATCGAATTGTTCGACGAAGACATGGAGGTTGATTTCGTCAAAGGGGACAAGGTAGATCTTAGCGACGTGGTGCGCGAGCAGATTTATCTCTCGCTGCCCATGCAGTCGATCTGCAAGGACAGCTGCCGCGGTCTGTGCCCTGTGTGCGGGGCCAATTGGAACGACACGTCCTGCTCTTGCAGGAAACCAGAGAGCCCCTCGGCTTTTTCGAAACTGAGACTCAAGGGAGAATAGGGAAAAACTATGGCGTTACCCAAAAGAAAAAAATCAAAATCCCGCCGGAACATGAGACGATCTCATGATCACGTCCGCCTGCCCAGAACAACGCTCTGCCCGCAATGCCACGAACCGGTGCTCCCCCACCGTGTCTGTGCGCAGTGCGGTTCCTACAAAGGCCAGACCCTGATCGAAACCGAAGAGAGCTAGAGGACTCGGCAAGGCCGTGCCCTAGAGGGCTGAAAGGGGCAGGGCCGGTGGATTCTCGTTTACCGGATGAGGAGCTCATGAGCGGATCAGAAAGAGTGGTGGTCATCACAGGCGGATCGAGAGGAATCGGGAGGGCGATCGCTTTTCGGTTTGCCGATGAAAAGCCCAAGCTCGTGCTCCTCCACTATGATCCGGACGACTCTGCAGCCCAGGAGAGCCTGGAGCGCCTGGCCGACCGAGGCGTTGCGGGAGAGGCTCACCGGATCGACGTCTCCAACCGGGGAGAGGTGGACCGCCTTTTCAAAGACCTTATCGCCCGGTTCGGCCGGGTGAATGTCCTGATCAACAATGCGGGCATCACCAAGGACGGACTCCTGATGCGAATGAGCGAAGACGAATGGGACCTGGTGCTCAGGGTGAATCTCAAGGGAGTTTTCAACTGCAGCCAGGCGGTGATCCGTTCCATGATCAAGGAACGGTCCGGCCGCATCGTGAACATCTCGTCCGTGGCCGGCCAAATGGGGAATGCGGGACAGACCAACTATGCGGCTTCGAAAGCGGGGATGATGGGATTCACCAAGAGCTTGGCCAGAGAGGTCGGTTCCAGAGGCATCACGGTCAATGCGGTCGCTCCGGGCTACATCAACACGGAGATGACCTCTTCTCTGCCGGAAAAACTCAAGGAAGCCTTCGTTCAGCAAATCCCGCTGGCCAGGGTCGGTGAACCGGAGGACGTGGCTGAAGCGGTCTACTGGCTCTGTTCCGAGGGGGCCAGGTATGTCACGGGGCAAGTGATCCATGTGAACGGTGGCCTGTACATGTGACCCGAGGTCAGAGGAATCCTAACCCAAAGGGTCCGATTCCGCGAGCCTGACGTTGTGTGGCTACCAAAGATAGAGACAAAGGAGGAAATCGTTCATGTCAGATATTATCGAAAGGGTGAAGAAGATCATCATCGAGCAGCTGGATGTGGCGGCGGAAGATGTCGTTCCCACGGCTTCTTTTGTCGATGACCTGGGAGCCGATTCGCTGGATCAGGTGGAATTGATCATGGCGATGGAAGAGGAATTCAACGTGTCCATTTCGGATGAAGATGCGGAAAAGATCGCCACGGTCCAGGACGCCATCAATTACATTCAGAAGGCCCTTGGGCAATAAAAGCCGGGATTTCATCTCTGTGGATCGGCTGAAACAGACGATGAGGGAGTTATGAAGAGACGGGTTGTGGTGACAGGCCTGGGATTGGTGACTCCCCTGGGGACAGGGGTTCAGAAGACCTGGGACGCTCTTTGCGCCGGAAGATCCGGGATCAGGAGGATTGAGAAATTCGATCCCTCTCCGTTTCCTTGTCAGATTGCCGGGCAGGTGTGGGACTTCCGTTCCGAGGATTTCATGGAAAAGCAGGAAGTGAGACGATTTGACATTTTCGTTCACCTCGCTGTGGCCGCGGCACGGATGGCGATGGAGGAGTCGGGCCTCAAGATCGACGACGCCAATCGGCACCGCGTGGGGTGTCTCACCGGATCCGGGCTCGGAGGGCTCGCCATGCTGGAGCACTATCACCAGGTGCTCCTGGAACAGGGCCCCCGCCGAATCAGCCCTTTTTTCATTCCCGGGATTATCGCCAACATGGCTCCAGGCCAGATCGCCATCCAGTTCGGCGTCAAGGGGCCGAACCTGTCGATCGAAACCGCCTGCGCCGCCAGCTGTCATGCCGTGGGAGAATCCATGAGGCTGATCCGGGAAGGGAAGGCGGACGCCATGATCGCCGGGGGTTCGGAAGCGGTGGTGACTCCGCTGGCCCTGGGTGGATTCTGTGCCATGCGAGCGCTGTCGACTCGAAACGACGAACCGGAAAAAGCCTCCAGACCTTTTGACCTCAACCGAGACGGTTTCGTCATGGCCGAGGGTTCAGGGATCCTGGTGCTGGAAGAGATGAAACAGGCGCTCGACCGGGGTGCCAGGATCTACGCCGAAGTCATCGGGTATGGCATGAGCGGAGATGCCTACCATATCACGGCGCCGGAACCGGATGGCGGAGGCGCCACGCTGTGCATGCGGAATGCGATCGAGGACGCGGGATTGCGCCCCGAGGACATCGACTATATTAACGCCCATGGAACATCCACCAAGCTCAACGACGAGTCGGAAACAAAAGCGATCAAGGCGGTCTTCGGGGAGCATGCCTACAAGGTGGCGATCAGCTCCACCAAGTCCATGACCGGACACCTCCTCGGCGGGGCAGGGGGCGTGGAAGCCGCCATCACCGCCCTGGCCATCAAAAACGGTGTCCTTCCGCCGACGATTTTCAAGGCCTTTGAGGCGTAGAGAGACCCCTTCTCTCCGCTTTTGTTGCAGGACAGGTTAATGCACAGGAAACGGGTTCACCTTTTCTGTGCTTTTTTTTGGAAACCGGTTGCCGAAGAGGCGCCGCTTTCGACCTTTATGATGAGGACGGTTCTTTCAGGAATGCGGGTCATCCCCTTGATCCTGGGGATCCTCTTGGCGCAGACGATTTCTCCATCCGTGGCCGCAGCCCTCACCTTGAAAATCCCAAACCAGGCTTCCGAAGACAGCGGGATCCTGTCCCAGGCAGGGACCGTCTCCATTCCCAAGAGCCTTCCTTCGGACCTGGTCGTCCGCCTCTCCTCGACCGACCCCTCGCTGGTGGAACTGCCTGAGTCCGTCGTCCTTCGCGCAGGCGACACCTCGGCCTCCTTTGACATCGCGATCGTAGACAACGGGGAGGTGGACGGGGCGCACCGTGTGGTCATCACGGCCTCGGCCGGGGACGGGGCATCCTCCGACGCGACCCTGGAAATCAAAGACAATGACCCGGGTCAGGTTTGTTTCAGCTCTTCCTCCTACACGGTGGGCGAAAGAGAGCAGAAAGCGATGATCACGGTTCTCCGAACGTTGAGCAGCAGCGGAGAGATCCGCGTTGACTATGGAACGGTCAACGGGAGCGCTTCGGCCGGAGCGGATTACGAGAGCACCTCGGGAACCCTCGTGTTTCACGGCGGCGAGGTGAGCAAGACTTTTTCCATCCCTGTGGTGGATGATTCGGTCGCCGAGGGAGAGAAAACCGTCAAACTGGCTCTCAGCAATCCCACGGGAGGAGCGGTGTTGGGAGCTCCGAACTCGGCCGTCCTGACCATAGAAGACGACGACCGGCCGGATTTCTTCACGGAGATTTTCGATTCGTCCGACAACGACATCCGCAACCAAACCCTCACCTTTGTGCCGGACGGTTCCAGGTCGGGGTACACGGTTTGCAGGACAACCGCCTACGCGTTTCCCACAGACCCTTCCGGTGGAAAGTTATTGCCGCTCACAGACGATTCCTATGCAGCGCTCCAACTGGGCGAGAGCGGTTCGGTTCTTTTCTACGGGGAGCGCTACCGTACGATTTTTGTCGGGAGCAACGGGACCGTGACTTTTTCCTCAGGGGACAGTTCCTACCAGGAGTCTTTGGCCCGCCACTTCGACCCGCCTCGCCTTTCAGCCCTTTTCGACGATCTGAACCCCTCTCACGGCGGAAAGGTTTCCTGGAAGCAGCTGCAGGACCGGGTGGCCGTCACCTTCCAGGAGGTGCCCAAGAACTATTCAGCAAAACGGAACAGTTTTCAGATCGAGATGTTCTTTGACGGAACCCTCCGCCTCACCCATCTGGATGTTGCCACAGGGGACGGTCTCGTGGGGCTTTCAAGAGGAGGAGGTATCCCGAAGGGTTTCACCGAAAGCAATTTGACCGATTATCCTTCGTGCTTCTTCCTGAGCCTCCCCGAAAGCATCACCGAGGGAAAAGACACGGATCGAATCGCCCCGGCGACGCTCGGATCTCTGATTCCGCCGCCTGCCAGTTCGGAAATCCTCCTGAGCTCTTCCGACCCTTCGGAGGTGAGAGTGGACAAGAGCGTCGTGTTTCCTGCCGGAGAGAGCTCGGTGCTGTTTGATCTGACCCTGGAGGACGACGACCTCCTGGACGGGACGCAACGCGTGACCATCACGGCGACCCTGCCGGGCGGTGGGGCCATCAGCGGGATCGTCCGCGTGAATGACAACGAATCGGCTTCCCTGACCGTGGAGGTCCCGGAGATCGCAAAAGAGGGAGACGGCCTGCTCCCTTTGCAGGGCACGGTTCGCAGCAGCGCTCCGGTCGGTAAGGATGTGGTCGTTTCTTTGTCCAGCGACGATGGGACCGAAGTGACCGTTCCTGAGAGCGTCACCCTTCGCAAGGGTCGAACGTCCGCGCCCTTTGACCTGACCATCCGGAACGATGTGCTGATTGACGGTCCTCAGACGGTCACGATCACGGCTTCGGTTC
>JALOPA010000097.1 GCA_025454125.1 Thermodesulfobacteriota bacterium | reverse complement strand
AGGTATGTCTCAAGGAGCCGGTCGAATTTCAAAAGCGGCTTCTCATAAAAAACGACGTGATCGAGCCCGCCCGGGGCGATACCCGCGGTCTTAAGGCAGAAGTCGACCGCATGGCGCGGGAACGACGCATCGTGCTTGATGCGGGTGAACCGCTCTTCCTGTGCGGCGGCAACGATCGCGCCGTCAACAATGAGCGCGGCAGCGCTGTCATGATAAAAACAAGAAATGCCTAATATCTTCATTTTAATGTGTCAAATACCAGTCGATGGTGGTTCGTAATCCCTCGGGGAACCGGGTCTTTGCCTTCCAGCCGAGCTCCCTTGTGATCTTTGCAGCGGACAGAGAATACCTGATATCATGGCCGGGCCGGTCCTTCACGAATTCGATCCCCGTTGCCGGCGCATGCATGGCAGCGAGGATCATCCGGGCAGTATCGATATTGCGGTATTCCTGGCCGCTTCCTATATTATATGCCTCCCCGATCCTCCCCTTTTCCAGCACAAGCCGGAGAGCCGAGCAGTGGTCCTCCACGTGGAGCCAGTCCCGGACGTTTCCGCCGTCTCCGTACACGGGAAGCTCCAGACCTTTCATGGCATTGTGGATCATGAGAGGGATGAGCTTCTCGGGGAACTGATAGGGGCCGTAGTTGTTCGAGCAGTTGGTAATGAGGGTCGGGAGGCCGTAAGTCCGGAAGTAGGCCCTGGCCAGATGATCCGAGGCGGCTTTGCTCGCCGAGTAGGGGCTGGAGGGGTCATAGGGAGTCTCTTCAGTGAAGTGCCCTGTGCTCCCCAGGGAGCCGTAAACCTCGTCCGTGGAAACGTGGATGAATCGCTTTCCCTGTGAGACCCCCGGACCGGCTGAAAGCCAGAATTGACGGCAGGCCTCGAGAAGGTTGAAGGTGCCGTAAACGTTGGTTCGCACAAAGGCCTCGGGACCCAGGATGCTGCGGTCGACGTGGGACTCTGCTGCAAAATGGACCACTCCATCGATAGAAGAGGCATCGAATACCTTCCGCACAATCTCCTTGTCGCTGACGTCGCCTTTGATGAAGCGATACCGTCGCGGGAAATCCTTTTGCACATCGGTGAGATTGGCCAGATTGCCGGCATAGGTGAGCAGGTCCAGATTGATCACCTGGACATGTTCCGTCCTTTTGAGAACATGCCTTACGAAATTGCTCCCTATAAAACCGCAACCGCCAGTGATGAGTAGGTTCATGCGAAACTCGCTTTTCGTAACAGTCTAGCTCTTTGAAATGGATGGCCTCTTTCTGTTTCATTTCAAAGAGCTAAACTGTTAAGCCTTTTCAAAGTTGATTATAATTATCCTACGGCTAAAAAGTCAATGAGCTTTGGGATCGATGATTCTCAATGTTGACTAAGTATCGCAAAGAAGGTATATTAATGATACTGAAAATGAATTGATCATTTTTGGGTTGAAATAAACACGCGGCTTTCCAATGAATGGGGTCCGGATGCCGGAAAAGAATAGAATATTAAGAGACAGGACTGGGTTTGACACCACCGAGGAAATCCAGAGAGGGAAGTTCGCGGACCTCTTGCCCCAGGCGCAGCGCGCCTATCTGGAGATCACCGGTTCGGAGGAGAAAGACGGAATATTCGAACTGGGGGAAAAGGCGATGGTGATCGGCAGGAGTGCGGACTGCGATATCCAACTCGGGGTCCAGAACGTCTCCCGGAAACATGCGGGCGTGGTTTTTCAGAACGAAGAGTATCTCATTGAGGACCTGGAAAGCACGAACGGGGTTTTCGTCAACGGGATCAAAGTCGTCAAGTGCGTTCTGCGCAACAATGATCAGATCGAGATCGGCGGCGTGAGGCTGGTTTTCAACGAAGAGATGAGACTTCACAAGAAATGAGATCCCCTGTAGAAGAGAAAATGCTGGTCACCTTCTGGGGCACCCGCGGTTCCATATCCACCCCGGGCCGGACCACGGAGAAATACGGCGGCAACACGCCTTGCGTGACCATTGAGAACCAGGGGACGAGGATCATCCTGGATGCAGGGACAGGCATCCGAAATCTCGGCATTGACCTGGTTCGAGAGTCGGAGTCCCGAAAGCATCCGCTCGGGATCCATCTCTTTCTCAGTCACACCCACTGGGATCACATCCAGGGCCTGCCCTTTTTCCAGCCTGCCTACCTCAAGGACACCAAGGTGACCATTTACGGAAGCCCGAAAAAAGAGCGGTTCCTGGCCTCGGTGTTAAAGCGCCAGATGGATTACGAATATTTCCCTGTTTCCATGTCCGCCCTGACCGCGGACATTCGCATTCAGGAAATGTCCGAGGAGAACCTCCACCTAGGCCCTATCACCATCGAGTGGGAGGAGCAGGGCTTCCACCCGGGCGGGTCTGTGAGGTATCGCTTCAGTGCCCACGGCAAGACGGTGGTTTACGCGACGGACGTGGAACTGGATCTCATTTTCGGCCGAGAGAACCGCACCGAAGAAAAAGAGGCTGCTGCCCGGGACTACCTTCGGTTTGTCCAGGGAGCGGATCTGCTGATTGCCGACGGCATGTTTTCGGAGGAGGAGTATCCCGCCAGGGTCGGATGGGGCCATGCCTCCATTCCTGCCGTGATCGAAGCGGCAGCCCGGGCAGAAGTGAAGCAGTTGGCCGTTTTTCATCACGATCCGCAACACTCGGACAAATATCTTGACGATCTCTGGGTAACCTACCGCACCCGGTATTTGGCGGGAGCCCAAAAAATGGACCTCTTCTGGGCCAGAGAGGGTCTTACCCTCGCCGTGTGAGCCAAATCGGAAACTCGCCCCTTGCCACCGCTTGAGATTTCCTCATCTTGAATTAAATTAGAAAGCAAAGTTGATGAACTCGTAAGAAGTCAAGAACCGCTCTTTTTTGTCATTCCCGCGAAGGCGGGAAACCAGTCTTTTCTAGCGCTTCTGGACTCCCGCCTCCGCGGGAGTGACGATGCAAGCGGCTTTTGACGGGTTTATCAAGCTTAAAGCCCGGTTGAGTACGGGCTGCCATCACTCAAACGGAAACGAGACATGAGAAGCGCGACAAAAGCCATAGAAGAGTATCGCATTGAGAAGGAACCCTATTATCTTCACTCTTCCAACGAAGAGGAGGTCTTCTCCCAGGCCTATGCCAAGCAACTGCCCATGCTCCTCAAGGGGCCTACCGGGTGCGGCAAAACACGCTTTGTGGAGTACATGGCTTGGAAACTGGGAAGGCCCTTGGTGATCGTGGCGTGTCACGATGATCTGACGGCGGGCGACCTGGTGGGCCGTTACCTGATACAGGGAAGCGACACCGTGTGGATGGACGGTCCGCTCACCCGTGCTGTGAGAGCAGGCGCCTTGTGCTACCTCGACGAAATCGTTGAAGCGCGGAAAGACACCACGGTGGTGATTCACCCTCTGGCGGACGACCGGCGGGTCTTGCCCGTTGAAAAGAGAGGGGAGATCCTGGCCGCGCCTCCGGAGTTCATGCTGATCATCTCCTACAATCCGGGGTACCAGAGCATCATGAAGGATCTCAAGCCCAGCACCAGGCAGCGTTTCGTGTCCCTGGAATTCAAATACCCGGAAGAAGGGGCGGAGACCTCAATCGTGGCCCAGGAGTCGGGAGTGGAGCAGGAATTGGCCAGGCGCCTGGTCAAGCTCGGCCACATGACGCGCAACCTGAAAGAAAGGGGGCTTGATGAGGGCGCAAGCACTCGCCTCCTCATCCACGCCGGGAAGCTCATCCAGTCCGGAATCGAGCCCAGGGAAGCCTGTCGAGCCGCCATTACCCGCACCCTGACGGACGATGAGGAAATGCAGATCTCCATGAGCGAAATGATCTCCTCCTTGTTCTGATGTCAAGACGTACTTGAAAGATAGTGATGAGGCGGCCCCATTGATTTGGTCGGTCGGGCAAAGCGTCCATAAAAATCCGAAGCACGAAATTCGAATTCCGAAACAATCTCCAATGAGCAAAATTCAAATGACCAAAACGCTTAGGTTTAAGGGATCCCGTTTTGAACATTGGAACATTCGTGTTTTAGATTTGTTTCGAATTTCGGATTTCGATATTCGAGTTTGGTTGCGGCCGAAGGCACGCGGTTGGTTATAGAATGGCCTATGTAACTTCCAGAAAAAATCCGAACAACGAGATCCTTTCGCTCTTCCCCATCCCTTTCTACACCAGTTCACGAATCTACTACGAAGAGGACCTGGAGCAGCTTGGCCTGGATCGCGTGCTGGACGGCGCCCCTGAAGAGCTTCGACGCTCGATCCTGGAGCACGCCAGGACCCTCGCGAATGTTCAGCCTGAATTGGCATTTCACTTTCTCCTGAAGTTCAGGGAGCTTCTTCAGCGCATTCGCGTCGAAGCTCTGGGCAAATGGGTCAGCATCGCTCTCGACCTCTATGACTCGAACGGTCTGGAGCCGGCGAGGGACTTTGTGCTGGGCTTGGACAGCCATCCCGCCTTCCGGCGGCACTGGGGAAGAGGCCTGGCCTTCCAGGACGCCTACGGTGTGCTGCTCCACTACCTTCACGCCCTGGGAAGGGAAGACATTTCGCTCCAGGAAGGGAAAGTTCACTACACGGATATCGAGACCATCTACCTGCCTGAGCGTGTTTCCGTCGACTCGGGGGAGGGGTTGAGTTTTTCCCTCTACAAGGTCATGGTGACCCACAAATTCGCACAGATCCGGCTGGGAACTTATTTTGTCGACATGAACAAATTGAAGGGACTCCGCCTCCGGCTCAAGGAGCAATACAGTCAGGCCATTCCTCCTAATCTGCCCTCGGACCTTGCCCACTTCCTTCATCTGTTCCCGGACCCGGCACTCGCGGCTGATCTTTTCCTTTTTGGGGACAGCTTGAGGGTCGAGAGGTGGTTCGCCGACAACCTGCCGGGTCTCCACCGGGATCTCCGCAACCTGAACAAGGCGCTGGCCACCCGGCCCAGGAGCTCTCAAGCCCTGCCTCCCCGAAGCCGGGTGATGGACGAGGTCGCCTGGCAGCTGCTCTCAGAGGGGACCGGCCGGGAGGCGGAACCGCCCCTCCAGGAAACGGTGCAGAGGCTTCTCGATCTCCTGATCACCTGCAAGGAGCCTGGAAAGACCGTGGAGCACGTGGCTGAGGTGACGGCAAAGGCCTACGCGCTTCTCCATCCCCTGCCCGGGCCCTACCAGAGGATTGAGAAGGTCCCCTACATTGGGGAGCTGCGGCCCGAGGAGGCGGAGAGGGGCAGGAGAAGGCGGCGTAAGTCCACCCGTCTCAAGTTCAGAAGCGAGCTGGCCAAACTGGTTTGCGATCTTCCGGAACCTCACGAGGTGCGGGTCGAACTCCCTGCCACAGACCCGGAGCCGCTGGAGGGCAAAACCCCTCAGCAGCCGGAGCTTCCCAGCTTTATGCTCAACCATCTTCTCTTTGACGGGAATCCGATCCCTATTCCCGAAGCCATGCGCAAGATCATCGAAGAGATCTACGAAGACCTGGGATCGATCCCCAGCTCCTATCTGGCCGTGAGCGAGGACATGTCGGGCCACTATTTCCGCTCTCTGTGCAAGCCCGCTGATGACGTCCTCCCTGAGCACGCCCAGGGAACCGGGTATGTGCTTCCGGAGCAGGGCGAGAACATTCACGTGCTGGACGAGTGGGATCACCGCCGGCAGGGCTACCGAAAGCGCTGGGCCGTGCTGAGAGAGACCACGGCGGCGTCAGGAAGTCTCCAGTTTGCAGAGGACACCTTGACCCGATACCGGGGCATGATTCAGCAGATCAAGCGCCAATTCGAGCGCATCAGAATGGGACAGACCCTGCTCAGGAGGCAAAAGGACGGGGACAACATCGATTTGGACGCTGCGGTGGAAGCCTTCAGCGACAGGGCCGCGGGGCTCTCTCCCTCGGACAAGGTTTTTGTCCGCCTGAGGCGCAACAAGCGGGACATTGCCGCCGCCTTCCTGATCGACCTCAGCGGGTCCACGAGCGGCTGGATCAACGACATGGAGCGAACGGCGCTTCTCATCCTGAGTGAGGCCATGCAGGTGCTTCAGGATCGTTTCGCGATCTACGGTTTTTCAGGAAGGACCAGGAGGCGGTGCGAGCTCTTCAGGATCAAGGGCATGGACGAGCCTTACGGAGACGCGATCAAGCGCCGGGTGGCCAACCTCAGGGCCCTGGAGTACACGCGCCTGGGCCCTCCCATCCGGCATCTGACCCGACTCTTGAGCGGCGTGGAGTCCAAAACCCGATTGCTGATCACTCTGAGCGACGGCAAACCGGATGATTACGACGGGTACAACGGCGACTACGGGATTGAAGACACCCGTCAAGCCCTGATCGAAGCGAAGAGAAAAGGCATCCATCCTTTCTGCATTACCATCGACAAGGCCGAGCACAGCTATCTCTCCCACATGTACGGGGCGGTCAACTACGTCTTTATTGACGACCTGGCCAAGCTGCCCGTGAAGATCCCGGAGATCTATCGAAAGCTGACGACATAAGAGACAAGTAACAAGTGACAAGTGACGAGTAACGAGTAAGGGATAGGAGGGGTTTGATCTTTACTTGTTACTTGTCACTCGTTACTCGTCACTCGTTACTAACTCCTAACATCAGATAGTCGGCATCTTCGAGGGTGACCGAGTCCTTGTCCAGATGATCCGGTATCTCGGGGAGAAGGACGGCGTGAGGGATCGAGGCCCTCTCTTCGATCCTTTCGGGAATTCCCTTTTTCCAGGCATGGCCGATTCCCGCAAGGAGAATCAACGTCCTTTCAGGGTGCGTCTTCCCGTACGCAACGGCATGGAGGGCCATGGCCTTGTCCCACACCAGCTGGGCCTCGCAGAAGTTGGTGAAGTTCATCTGCCCGTGGCCGTGAGCGCCGTAGG
>JALOPA010000760.1:543-4222 GCA_025454125.1 Thermodesulfobacteriota bacterium | reverse complement strand
AAGTGTTGAAAAGATGTAAAAGCTTGTAAAAAGAGGGCGTCTTTATGGGTAACAAGGTTCTGCTTGTCGACGATGATGAAAAACTTCGGAAGCTCGTGGCAGAGTACCTGGAGGGATACGGATTTCAAGTCACGGATCTCCCGGACGGCCGCTCCGTGCTTTCAACCATCCGAAACGAATCTCCGGATATTGTCATTCTCGACATCATGCTGCCTGGAAAGGACGGGTTGGAGGTACTGAAAGAAATCCGTTCGGAACTCTCGGTGGCCGTGATTATGCTGACCGCAAAGGGTGACGATGCGGACCGCATCGTGGGTCTGGAGTTGGGGGCCGATGACTATCTGCCGAAGCCTTTTAACCCCCGTGAGCTTTTGGCCAGGGTCAAGGCCGTGACACGCAGGATAGCGTCTCAGGCTCTGGGAGGAGAAGGCGCGACTTCTCAGAGTGTCCAGCGCCAGCTCAAGGCGATCTTGAGCGCGGACGTTAAAGATTACAGCCGTCTCATGTCCACCGATGAGATTTGGACCATTCAAACCCTGAAGGACTACCGTAGCCTAATTGCTTCCCATGTTCGGAGTCACCAGGGAAGAGTTGTAGACTCTCCCGGAGATAACCTGCTCGCAGAATTCGGAAGCGTTGTTCATGCCGCTGAGTGTGCGGTCGAGATTCAAAGGACGGCGTGAACCTGGGGGACGTGGTCATTGACAGGGGAAAACTCTACGGCGATGGGGTGAACATCGCTGCGCGAATCGAAAAACTTGCTGATCCGGGGGGCATTGCCGTCTCCGGCACGGTCTATGATGAAATCGAAAACAAGCTTCCTTTAAGCTGTGAATACATTGGAGAGCACACAGTGAAGAATATCCTGAAACCCATCCGGGTGTATCGGATTAGGATTTGATCAACCTTGAGAGGAGCATCGTCCCTGGACGGCCATGAAGCTGGTTTGTCAATAAGTGTTAAGGGAGTGTAAAAGTTTGTAAAAAGGGGTGACATCCATGGGTAAAAGGATTCTAATCGTAGATGACGACGAGAAGCTCCGCAGGCTGCTCAAGGAGTACCTGGAGGGTTATGAATTCAAGGTCCTCACGCTTGCAGACGGTGGAGCCGTGCTGGACACCATGAGGAAAGATTGGCCGGAGCTCGTCATCTTGGATGTCATGCTTCCGAAAAAAGACGGTCTGGAGGTGCTGAAGGAGATCCGCGCGGCATCCAAAGTTCCTGTCATCATGCTCACGGCCAAGGGCGAGGAAGCGGATCGGGTCGTCGGGCTCGAGCTCGGTGCGGATGACTACCTTCCGAAGCCCTTCAGCCCGAGAGAACTCCTGGCGAGAATAAAAGCCGTGCTTCGAAGGCTGGAGCCAGGAATGAAACCGGCTGCAGGGGAGAGTGAAGGGCAGCGCGTTGAGGCGGGCAATCTCCTGCTCGACAAGGCGAAGCAGACCCTTTTGATTGAGGGAAAGGAGGTCGCTCTTTCTTCTACGGAATACCGGGTGCTCAAGGTGTTGATGGAGAATCCCAACCGGGTCCTGAGTCGCGATCAGATCATGACTCTAGCCCAAGGCAAGGACTTTATGGCCTTTGACCGGAGCATTGACGTGCATATCAGCAAACTGAGAGCTAAACTTGAATCAGATCCGCGGTCTCCCCAGCGGATCAAGACCATCTGGGGAAGCGGGTACATGTTCGTGCATTCAACATGAAACCGAGCAAGATTTACATCAAAATATTCCATTCCTTCCTTCTCATCCTCACGGTGACGGAAATCCTCATCTTTGGCCTTTTCGGGATCATCATGGGCCGATACTTCCAGTCGGAATTCGAGCACTACGCGTCGGCTCAGGTCATGGTGGTCAAGGAGGTTATGGACAGCAAGATCGGGGCAGCGCCGGACCTCGACTTATCACAGAACGAACCCTTGAAGGCGTTCATCCGGGATTGGGGAGAGGCTTTGGGTGCGCAGGTCTGGCTTCAGGATCCGAATGGTCGTCTGGTGGCGAAGTCCTTCTCCGGCGATCTGCCGGCGGAGAGGCTTGCGCTCCAAAAAGGGCGGGCGAGAGACCTCCGGGATTTCAGGTTGTACCATGGGCACAAGGCAGGCCCCAGGCGCTACGCCGTCATTCCCATCAAGCTCGAAGCAAAAAAGAGCGCCGAGCTCCATGTGCTTTTTTTCAAACGGGAACCCATCCATCCGGAAGAAGGGTTCGGGCTGGGCCTTGCCATCATCGGCGTCGTGATTGCTCTTCTTGTGATTCCCGTGTCGAGGCTGATCTCCAAACCGATCAATGAGCTCAGGCACTCGGCCCAGCGCATTGCAGAAGGCGATCTGTCACACAGGGCCACAGTGAAAAGGAAGGACGAGATCGGCCAGCTTGGAGGAGCCTTCAACCACATGGCGGACCGGCTGGAGAAAATGATTCGCGGAAGCAGAGAGCTCACGGCGCACATCTCTCACGAACTCAGGACGCCCCTGGCACGGATTCGCATTGCCGAAGAATTGCTCAACGAGAAACTGGAGCAGGGGAATTACAAGGACCTCGGATCAATGAAATCCGGGAAGACGTCGAAGAACTGGATGCCCTGATCGGCCGCATTCTGATGCTGTCCAAACTGGATCTCAAAGGAAAGCCCTTGAGTTTTCTGTCATTGAATCCCGTGGATCTGATGCAGGCGCTCCTCAGCCGGCTCAAGCGGTCCCTGGATCAGAAGGACCTTCGCTTGACGACGGATTTCTCGTTTGAACCGCCTTTAGTGGGAGATCCGGATGCCATGCAGACGGCCTTTTCCAACCTGCTCGAAAATGCACTCAAGTATTCACCGCCGGGCGGCCGCTTGAGTGTCGAGATGAAGGGAACCGGAGGCGACCTAGAGGTCGCTGTGACCAACACCGCGGGCAAGATTCCGGAGCAAGATCTGGAGAAGATCTTTGAGCCCTTTCACCGCGTGGGGGCAAAAAGCGAAGCAGGCTTTGGGCTGGGCCTTGCCATTGTAAAAAAGATCATTGAGGCCCATGGGGGAACTGTTGAGGCGTGCAATGCGGATGAGGGATTCAGGGTACGACTAAGACTGCCGCGAAAACAAGCGGAAGAAGGGCTATAGGAAGAGGTTCCCGACCGTCTTCTTCTGCATCAGGAAGCTCATGATCAGAATGCCGAGGCTCAGGGCCACCACAAAGTATCCCCCTGCCAGGAATCCGCCGGTCCAGTCGACAAGAGCGCCTAGCAGAAAGGGACCCATAAAGCCGCCGATCTCCGAGATACAAAAGAAGAGCCCGCCTGCCGATCCCATGTGCTTTGCGCCCACTTCAGGAGTTTCCATCAGAATGAGGGTGAGCAGCGGCACGAGGGTGCAGGCCGCAATCCCGTAGAGCACCAACCCCACATACATAAGAAGTCCCGTGAGACACAGGATGAGCCACACTGAAGAACCGCTCAGCACGGCCATGACGGCCAGGGCCATGCCTCGGCGTTCCGGGGGGATGAACCGCGGAAGGATGAGGAGCGAGGGAATGCCTGCCAGAAGGGGGATCGAAGACGCATAACCCGCAAAGGCGGGAGAAAAGCCCTGACCTTCGAGAATTCTCGGGAGCCAGCTCGTGAGGCCGTGAATGATGGCAAAAGTCAGAAGACCGCATACGAGAACAATCCGGATGGCTCGGACGCCAAGGAGCGTGGCAAGA
>JALOPA010000760.1:0-538 GCA_025454125.1 Thermodesulfobacteriota bacterium | reverse complement strand
GCTCTCGGAAGCCTCGCTTGTCTTGAGATCCCTTGCCAGAAACCACCACAAGCAGGCTACAAAGAGCGTCAGGATACCATAAAGAGCAAAGGTCAGTCGCCAGCTGTACCCGGTGAGGGGCATGACCGCTCTGTTGGTTGCTATGAGAGCCATGGCTCCGCCGAAAAAGGGTCCGGTGGAGTAAATACCCACGGCGGTTCCCCGATCGCGCCCGTGAAACCAGAGGGCGATGGTTTTGGGGCAGCCGATGGAAATCATGGGACCGCCAACACCGAAAAGGGCGACCATGGCTAGGAAGGGGACAAAGCTGCCGACGAAATAGCGCAGGCCCACGGAAAGGGCGATGATGAGAGAGCCGAAAAAGAGGGACCGTCGGATGCCCCACCGGTCGATAAAGAAGCCTGCGACCGTTGAGGCCCCGATGTAGGTGAGCTGCCACGATCCCAGCACAAAGCCCATCTGGCTGTAAGACATGTTCAGATCTTCAAGGATCGGCGTGACCAGAGGAGAGATGGAGCGATAGGCAATTCCGAAAAAG
>JALOPA010000759.1 GCA_025454125.1 Thermodesulfobacteriota bacterium | reverse complement strand
GGAGGCGGGCTTTGAAGTGAGCCTCTATGTTCTGGCCGGCATCGGTGGACAGAAGAGATGGAAGCAGCACGCCGAAGGAACAGCGAAGGTGCTGAACCAGGTCAGTCCTCACTTCATCAGGATCCGCACCTATGTGCCGACCCCCGGCTCTCCTCTTTGGGAAAGCGTCCAGGACGGGTCCTTTGAACCGGCTTCCGCGGAAGCGATCCTGATGGAGCAGCGTCTGCTCGTCGAACGGCTGCACGTCCAATCCGAGTATCTGAGTGACCATATTTCCAACTACGTTCCGGTCTACGGAGAGCTTCCCAAAGACCAGGCAGCGATGCTTCAGACCCTAGACCGGGCTCTGGAGACCCTGAGGAAGGATGACGGGTACCGGCGATCCCTGGAAAGCAAGAGATATCTGACGGCACTTTAGGGAACGGGGTGAGGGAAAAGGGCATGACATGTAAAACCCCAAGAATCGGTTTCATCGGTTTTGGCGAAGTGGCCTATCACTTCTCAAAAGGCTTCAAGGGGGATGGGATCCGGGAGATCCTCGCCTTTGACAAAAACGCCAGGACCAGAACGAGGGGGAAGATCGTGCGGCAGCGAGCCGGGGATGCAGGAGTTGAGCTGGTCCCAGGTCTTCGCCAACTCGTGGAGAAATCCGATGTGATCATCTCGGCCGTGTGGGGCAGCACCGCCTTGAAGGTCGCCGCTCAAGCCGCTTCCCTTGTCAAGGCCGGGCAATTTTACTGCGACATCAATAACACTGCGCCGTCCGTGAAAACGCGAGGCGCAGAAATGCTGAACGCAAAGGGGGCCAAGTACGTTGACCTGGCGCTCTTTGTGGCTCCGGAGCGCAGCAGGCAAAGGTCCTTTATGCTCGCCTCGGGGGACGGGGCGCGAGCGTTGAAGCGGATTATGGCTCCCTACGGGATGAGTCCGGACGTGGTCGCGGATGGAGCGGGTCGAGCGACGACGATCAAAACGCTGGCCAATATCTATTACAAAGGGATCCAGGCCTTGTGCCTGGAACTCGTGTTGAGCGCCTGGAAGGTCGGAATCGATCCCCAGTTGCTCGCTCCCCTGGTGGTCAAGCCCGTGGAGCCTCTCCCAAAAGAGGAGGAGATGGCCTTCTGGGCCATTCGAGGGATTGTGCACGCCGAGAGGAAAGCGGCGGAGTTGGAAAGCATCATCAAGGCCGTCAGGGAATGGGGCGTCACGCCGGTCATGCTCCAAGCCACGCGAAGATGTCTGAAGACTGTTTCCGATCTTGGGCTCAAGAGCACGCTGGAGGGGGCCGGACGAAAAGGATCGGACAGGGCCCTGCTGAAAGCAATCGGCAAGGTACAGAAGCACGGAGGAGCGAAAACCTCTTGAAAAGACGAAGCAAAACAGGGTTCTTGGCCCAGGTCCGCTGGGCAGGTGTTTTCGTCCTGCTCCTGATTGCAGGGAGCCTTTCGGAGTCCTGTTCATCGAAAGACGAGGAGACCGTCATCCGCGAAGGGATAAAAAATGGGGTGACCCTGGCCGAAGAGCAGGACATCAAAGGCTTGATGAATATGACGACCGAGGATTTTCGTGCCTTTCCCGGGGACCTGGGTCGCCAGGAGACCCGAAGGATTCTTTTTGTGGCGTTCCGTCATTACCAGGACTTCAAAATCCTTTATCCCCGACCGAGCGTAGAGCTCAAACAGGACAAGCGCTCGGCATCCGCCGTTTTCCCGTTTCTGATTGTGAAAAAGGAAGTCACTGTCCCCAATCTCAAGGATCTCTACGAGGATCCTCAGCGGTGGCTGGAGGCGGTGGGGGAGAACGCCGACCTTTACCGGCTCAAACTGGAATGGGTGAAGCAGGAAGGGGATTGGCTGGTGAAGCAGGCGCGCCTCGAAAGATTCACGGGCGCTTCCTTCGCTGAATAACCCGCCCAATCTAGCCCTTGACACCCCACAGTGTTGACCTGCCACTTTTTAGCCCAAAGGGGAGAATCAGCAAGGAGGAAAAAATGAGGAGATTGCAGCGAGCGTTCCGGACGAGTTTGATGCTGGCGGCTGTTCTGTTTTCAGCCGGCTCCGTGGCTGCCCAGGAGATCACCATTGCCCTGGGCTCGGAACCGACAACCCTGGACCCCCAGCTCCGCGAGGACGGCGGGGAGCGAGCGGTCAACGACAATGTGTACGAGACCCTCATGGCGCGGACGCCTGACGGTAAACTCAAGCCGGGACTGGTGGCGTCCGACCCCAAGCTGGTAGACCCCAGGACCTGGGAATTGAAACTTCGTCCGGGAATCAAGTTCCACAATGGAGAACCTCTTAACGCGGATGCCGTGGTGTACAGTGTCAAGCGCATCATCGACAAGAAATTCAACTCCGAGCAGGTCTCCTTTTTCTCCACCATCGTGGATGCCAAGAAGGTGGACGACCTGACGGTGCAGATCATCACGGACGGACCCGATCCCATCCTGCTCTCACGGCTCTACTGGATGAAGATGGTCCCGCCGGCCTACTCCAAGGATGCCAAGTTCGCAGAGGCGCCGGTCGGCACAGGCCCTTACAAGTTCGTGAGATGGAACCGAGGCCAGAACCTTTTGCTCGAAGCCAACCCCGGGTATTGGGGTGAGGCTCCGGCGATCAAGAAGGTGACCTATCGCTTTGTTTCCGATGCCGGGACGAGATTGGCCGGCCTGATGGCAGGGGAATTCGACATCATCACGAACCTGCTCCCCGAGTTCACGAAGAAAGTGCCTCAGGCGATCCACATCCTGGGCCTGGAACACCCCATCATCATTCTCAATGCCGACGCAGGCCCCACCAAGGATGCCCGAGGTCGCAAGGCTCTGAATCTAGCGGTGGACAAGAAAGCCCTGGCCGAGG
>JALOPA010000758.1 GCA_025454125.1 Thermodesulfobacteriota bacterium | reverse complement strand
GGGAAGGTAGGTCATAAAACTCAGGTAAACCCAGGAGCGCAGGGTCACGACCAGACAGGTGAGAATCAGGGAGACCCAAAGGATGGAGTGAAGCCCGTGACTTTCGGTTTTGGTCTTCACTTTCCCGGGTGCTCCTCGGGTCAGGAAATCTCCCGGGCAGAGAAAAATAATCAGCGTCAGGAGGAGGCCCGGTCCGAGCAAGCCGATCGTTGCGTGCAGGCCGAATCCCAGAATCAAGAGGCTTCCCACCATCGGCCCCAGGGCGAATCCGAGGTTCCCGGCGGTGCTGAAGATCGCCGTGCCGAGGCCCTTTCTCGGCCCGCTCACCAGATGGACCACCATCATCGCTCGCGGATGAAACGCCGCGGTGCCGAGACCCGCGAAACCCACGAGCAGCAGCACGCTCAGATATCCGGGAGCCCAGCCCAGGAAACCCATCATGCAGGCCGTCCAGAGGATCCCCACAGGAACAAACCATCCGGTGCGGATTTTGTCGGAGATGTACCCGAAGACAGGCTGAATCACGGAGGAGGTGAGGTTGAGGACCGTCACGATCAGGCCGACCTCGAAGTAGTTCAGTTCGAGCGCTTCTTTGAGCTTGGGAAGGACAATGGGCAGAATCCCCTGGGACGTGTCCACCCAAAGGTGTCCTAGAAACATGAGGAGTATGGGAATTTTTTCCATGAACCGATGGTCACCTGCTTACAGGAATAGGGGTACTTTGCACATTTTTCGGACATCCACAAGGCCCTGATCCGTGAGCCTCAGAAAAGGAAGCCCTGTGAAGGAAAACGTCTGTAGGGACAGAAACGGCCGGGCAAGGCTCGCCCCGAGCCTGTGACAGGCCGCTTCCACCGCCTTGATCTCCGCAACAATTCGCGGAAGCGACTCAGGAGAAATGATTCCGCAGATGGGCATGGGAGCCAGCGCAAGGACTTTTTCTCCCTGAACGACCACCATCCCGCCCTGCATGCGGATCAACTCGTTCATAGCCACAACCATTTCCCGGTCGCTCGCGCCGAGAACCAAGATGTTGTTCGTGTCCCAGAGGATGCTCATGGCAAGGGCTCCGGAACGAAGCCCCACTCCTTTTGCAAAACCAAGTCCCGGCGCAGCCCCAGGATCGCTTTTGTTAAACACGGCGGCTTTCACGACATCTCTCGCAGGATCTGCGTTCAGGCGGCCATGAAGGGGTACCATGTCCACGGGCGTTTCCCGAGTGACGGTCTCGTTGACCACCTCCACAGCTCTTATTCTCGCTCGAAACTGAGCGCAGAGAATTTCAAAGACCTCAGGCCCCACCCCTTGAATGACGATGGAGCGTCTGGACTCCTCGGGGTAAGCGGTTCTCTCCAGGCGCTTGACCGGCATCCCTTCCTGAGCGACCAAACGGCCCCCGGCCCAGACCTTGTGACAGCGGAAGTCCCTGAGATCCTCCACCACCACCAGATCAGCCATGTTTCCTGGAGCAATGCCGCCAAGGTCGCTGAGTCCGAAGTACCTCGCGGCATTCACCGTCACCATCTGAATCGCTTGGACCGGGGCAAACCCCAGCCTCACCGCTTTCTGGAGAAGCAGATTCATCCCCCCTTGCTCCACGAGTTCCTGCGGGTCTGCGATGTCCGTGACGATCATCGTCTGGGTGAGATCCACGCCCTTGCGGGCGATGCCGGAGACCGCCTCGAGCTCCCGCCGAACATACCCTTCCCGGATCATGACCGCCATGCCGAGCCTGAGTTTTTCCAGAGCTTCTTCCGCGGTCACGGATTCGTGACAGGAGGTCGTGCCCGCCGCCCGGTAGGCCTGAAGCTTCTTGCCCCTTGATCCGGCAGCGTGCCCTTCCCTGGTTTTTCCGGCCCTCTCCGACCACTCGTACTGAGCCAGAGCCCGTTCTTCGTAATCCGTCACCGAGCCAGAGCCCGTTCTTCGTAATCCGTCACCCTCGGCCAGTAGCTCTCTCCGACGCCAAGACAACGATCCATGGCGAGCAGTTCCCTGAAGTATCCGGATGGAAAAGGACGGCTCGTTTCAACGGCCGGGAAAGGCGGCACGCCCGGCGGAGCCAGCACAAACACTCTCAGGGGAAGGGTTTCGATCTCATGGAGAAAATACTCGACTCCCTGGACGCCCATGGCATTGGCGGTCATAGCCACTTCGCTGACTGCAGCGGTGTTGCCGAAAGCCAAGGCATACTCCGCGTAGGCGCCGACCTGAAAGATGCTGTCCAGGTGCGTGTGACCGTCGATGAACCCGGGCGCAATGAAACGGCCGCTGAGCTCGTGCACGACCGTGTCCTTCCCCACCATCGAGGGATCCGGCGCGCCCACATACGCGATCCTCGCCCCTTTGACGGCCACCCACACATGGGGCAGGATCTCCGCAGAATACACGTTGACCAGCTGCCCGCCTGCAAGGATAACATCAGCGGGAGTTCTCCCCTGCGCTGTGTTCATCAGAGCGATGCGTTCCTCATGGTTCATGGGATGACAGTACATAGCATCACCGTTCGAAGGGATAGGACTGCTGTTGCGTTCAGGCGTGCCCCTGAGGGACAAAGGGACTAAGGCGCACAGGCACAAAGCAGAAAAACCCTTCCGCTCTTTCCCTTTGCCCCTCTCTGCCTTTTTGCCTTCACCGCGGTCAAGAAAACAAACTCAAGTCTTCGCCTCAAAGCGAGCGTTTTCGACTGTTCCC
>JALOPA010000096.1 GCA_025454125.1 Thermodesulfobacteriota bacterium | reverse complement strand
TCCATGGCGTTTCGCTTGTCAGGACGGTTGAGAACCAACCAGCGGATAAACCCCTCTTTCTCGACCCTGAACCGTGTGGCGTCGCTCACGTCTCTCCTCCTTGGCCCCTCCCTTGTGAACGGGGGAAAAGTCCTCGCATCTGAACGAAGACTTCAGTTTGGTTTTTCCATACTGTTTAATTCTGACCTCCCGTCTCAAGAAAAGCAAGTGTCAAATCATAACCCCTTTCCATGATTGAACTTTAGCTTGCTTTCCTCGCTTCAGAGCCCTATAATCCCTTGCTCGGATCAACCACGGAGAGGTAGAAAGCCTTCTCCCGTCAAAAAGCGAAGGCGGAGACATGCGCGACGGTTTCATTGTGGCCATCGATCAAGGCACGACAGGATCCACGGTCCTGGTGCTGGATCACACCGGCTCGATCCGCGGCCGGGCTTACTCGGAGTTCACACAACACTACCCCAAAGCCGGGTGGGTGGAACACGACGCGGAAGAGATTTGGACCGTCACGAAGCTCGTTGTCGAAAGGGCTCTGAAAAGCGCAGACACTGGACCCGAGAAGGTACAGGCCATTGGGATCACGAATCAGAGGGAGACGTCGCTTTTGTGGCGCCGGGCAGACAGCCGCCCTGTGGGCCGCGCCATTGTCTGGCAGGACCGCCGGACCTCCGAGCTTTGCGATCAACTGAAGCGGGAGGGTCTGGAACCGGTCTGGCAAGAAAAGACAGGCTTGCTCCTGGACCCGTACTTCTCCGGAACAAAAGTCGCCTGGCTGCTGGACCACGTTGAAGGGCTTCGAGAGCCGTGCACGGAGGGAGAGATTGCCTTCGGCACCATCGACACCTGGCTGATCTGGAAGCTCACAGGAGGTGCCTGCCACGTCACCGACTACTCCAACGCGTCACGCACGCTTCTTTACAACATACGCAAGCTCGATTGGGATGACGAGATTCTATCGCGGTTGAACGTCCCTCGAAGCCTCCTCCCTGAAGTGCAACCCTCCTCTGCCGTGTGCGGTATGACCCACCCGCAACAGTTCTTCGGACAACGGGTGCCTATCGCCGGAATCGCCGGGGATCAGCAGGCTGCGCTGTTCGGCCAGGCATGCTACCGCGAGGGGCTCGCGAAGAACACCTATGGCACCGGGTCGTTTCTCCTCATGAACACAGGGAATCAGCCTGTTGCCAGCAAAGAGCGCCTGCTCACGACCATCGCCTGGCGCATCGGGGAGGAACCGGTGCAGTATGCGCTGGAAGGAGCGGTCTTCATCACCGGCGCGGCCATACAATGGCTTCGGGATGGCCTGGGCATTATTTCCAATGCTGCCGAGAGCGAGGCCCTCGCCACATCGGTGGCGGGAAACGACGAGGTGTACTTTGTGCCGGCCCTGGCGGGTTTGGGCGCTCCTCACTGGGACGCCTACGCCCGCGGGACCATCGTGGGGCTCACGCGCGGAACAACGCGCGGCCACTTCGCTCGCGCCGCACTGGAGGCCATCTGCTACCAAACCCGTGACGTGGTGGAGGCCATGGGACGGGAATCCGGCATTCCGTTGCGGGAGCTTCGGGCTGACGGCGGTGCAGTGGGCAACCGCTTCCTTATGCAGTTTCAGTCCGACATTCTCGGTGTGACGGTAGAGGTTCCTGCAGTTGCCGAGACCACGGCGGTCGGTGCCGCGTACCTCGCCGGTATCGCTGTCGGCTTCTGGTCCGGCCGGGAGGAGCTTGAAGCCAAGTGGCAGATGGGGCAGCGCTACGAGCCCCGCATGAAGGAGTCCGAACGAAACCGTCTCTACGCGCGTTGGCAGGAGGCGGTCGAGCGCTCAAAAGGATGGTCAAAAGTTCCTTGAGGGAAGGACGTCGCAGGGAGGATCGATCCTTCGGTCTTGCATAGAAGCGGAAGGGGAAGAGGAAAAGCGCTTTAAGGATTTCGGGGGCCAACGGCCTGTAAGTAAGGATGAAACCTGAAAACGAAAGGATGACAACGTATGGCGAAACTTGCTGAGGTACTGAGAGGGGAAATCATCAGGATCAGTCGCAGGGAAGCGCGAATGGCCACAGCCGGGATCAGGGAGGCAAAAATCAAGCTGACCAAGACGGTGGCGGACTTGAAAAGAAAGATCGCGAAACTTCAAGGGGAGAACAAATGGCTTGTCGCAGCGGAGAAGAAGCGACTGGCTCAAAAGCCACAAGTCGCCCCCGAGGAATCCAAGAAAGCCCGGCTGACTGCGAAAGGGATCCGCAGGCTTAGAAAGAAATTGGGCGTGTCCCAGGCGAATTTCGCAAAGCTGCTGGGGGCCTCCACTCAAACCGTCCACATGTGGGAAACCAAAGAGGGTCCGCTGAGACTTCGCGGGAACACCCTGGCCGCCGTCGTTTCGGCCAGAGACCTGGGCGCAAGAGAGGCCAAGCGAAGGATCGCCGAGTTGCGAGCCACAACGCCGGCCCGCAAAGCGGTCAGAAGGAAACGGGCGAAAAGGCGCTGAAGCGTGGAGGCCTGAAGGCCTCAGATTTCTCGCTCCGCTCGAAATGACAGATACCTGCACGCTGATGAAAAGCCGGGGTTTGCTGTCATTCCCGCGCAGGCGGGAATCCAGTGCTGACGGGATTTTCTGGACTCCCGCCTGCGCGGGAGTGACGACCTGGATGCTCTTGCATCTTCCCTTTTGAGAAGCGATGCAGGCTATCGGTGAACCGCTGGGGATAGGGGTTCATTGAGGAGTCGTGTTGAAGAATGGTCGAGGAACTGGGAAAGATAGATCTGGGCAAAAGCGGGCTCAAGGTAACCGAACTGGGCTGCGGCGGCATCCCCATCATGCGCGTCGGTCTGGAAGAGGCCAGGCTCATCATTCAACACTGCTTTCAACTGGGCATCCGCTTCTTTGACACGGCCCATGTCTACGGCGACAGCGAAGAAAAGATGGGGCTGGCCCTTGAGCCGGTTCGGGACGAGGTCGTGCTCGCGACCAAAGTCTGGGCTAAAGACGCCGAAGGCGCTGCAAAAGAGCTGGCCATGAGTTTCGAGAGGCTCAGGACCAATCGAATCGACCTGATCCAGTGCCATAACGTCTCCAACCAGCCGGACCTGGACAAGGTCATGGGCCCGGGAGGAGCGTACGAGGCTCTTGCTCGGGCCAGGGCGGAGAACAGGGTCGGGGCCATCGGGTTGTCTTCCCACAACCCGGACATTGCCGTTCAGGCGATTCGCACCGGCAAGTTCGCCACGCTCCAGTTCCCTTTCAACTTCATCGAGGACGACCCGCAGGACAAGGTGTTTCCCGTCGCCCGCGAATGGGGCGTAGGCCTCATCGCCATGAAACCCTTGGGGGGCGGGCTTCTGGACCGGGCGGATCTCTGTTTTCGTTTCTTGCAGCAGTACGCCGATGTCGTTCCCATCCCCGGCATCCAGTCGGTCGAGGAGATCGATGAGATCGTCAGGTATTACCGGGAGCGCCGGCCTTTGGGGCAGGACGACTCGGAGCACATGCAGAGGATCCGCGGCGAACTGGGAGGCCGGTTCTGCCACCGGTGCGAGTACTGCATGCCCTGCGAGCAGGGCGTTCAGATCCCCAAAGTCCTCCTGATCAAGTCCCAGGTGCGGCGCTTCAGCCCAAAGCAGCTCGCCGTCATGGGCAAGGAGTCGGTGGCCTCCGCGGAGCAGTGTATCGACTGCGGAGAGTGCGTGGAAAAATGCCCTTACCATCTCCCTGTTCCCGATATGCTCAAGGAAAACGTCGCCGCATTCAAGAAACTCATGACTGACCATGGTTTTATCTCGTAAATGTGGGGTGTCGGAAGGATTTTGCTTGACATGAAAAAGTGGATTCTGTAGTTTTCCATCAACTGATGGAATCAAAAGCTGGAGACCGGGATGATTTCTCCGCTCGAAAAAGCGCGAAAAGATCCTGATTCCATGAAAGCCAGGATTCTGAAGGTGGCCCGCAGGGTCTTCGGCGAGTACGGTTTCCACGGCACCACCACCCGCCTCATTGCCCAGGAAACGGGCATCGACATCTCCACCCTCCACTACCACTGGGGCGACAAAGCCGATCTGTACGAGGCGGTCATTCTCGACATCACCGACGATCTGAAGCGCAAGCTCGCGGAAGTGGAAAAGCTCATCCACGGGCTTCCTCTGGCCCGGCGAATGGAAATCGCCGTTGATGAGGTCACGGACTATCTGTTCGCTTGCCCGGAGGTGTCGAACCTCATTCTCTTCCGCTATTTCGGAAAAACCCGCCACGAAGCGACGCTCGACTTTCACATGCCCGAGTTCGTTTCCGACATTGCCACATCCATGCACCTTACCGAGAACCCCAAGAACGTTCCGGTCGACGCGAAAATGAAAGTCCTGGCCATGATGAACGCGATCCACAATTTCATCTCCGGCGAGGCGTTCTTTCGCTCCATGCTGAAGCTGGGTAAAGAGGATTACCAGTCCAAGGTCAAGGAGACCCTGAGGTTCATCCTGATCCCCGCCTTTGATTCAGGGAGGGGAGAACAGCGGCTCAAACAAACGGTTTCTGATGAAGATCGATCCGGGGGGTGGTTATGGGTGAACGAAGGGGACCGTTGAGCGGGATACGGGTTCTGGATCTGACGCTGCTCTACCCCGGTCCACTGGCCACCATGATGCTTGCAGACATGGGCGCCGACGTGGTGCGGCTGGAACACCCGAGCCGGCCGGATCTCGTTCACCTTGTGCCGCCGTTTGTCGGAAACGAATCGGCAGCCTATCTCAGCCTGAACCGTTCAAAAAGAAGCTTGGCGCTGGACACCGGAAAAGAAGAGGGACGCAAGGTCTTCTTCGACCTTGTGAAGACCGCCGACCTGGTGGTGGAACAGTTTCGGCCCGGCGTGCTGGACAGGATCGGCATCGGCTACGAAGAGGCCGTCCGTTTCAATCCTCGGATCATTTACCTTTCCATCACGGGCTTTGGACAGGACGGCCCCTACAGAATGAAGCCGGGGCACGACATCAACTACATGGGTCTGGCGGGGTTGTTGTCACAGATGAAAAAAGAAAAAGAGATGACCGTGCCCGGGTTTCAGACGGCGGATGTGGCGGGTGGGGCTTACCTGAGCATCATTGCCTGCATGGCCGGCCTCTGGCATCGGGAGAAAACCGGCAAGGGCCAGAAGATCGATGTCTCCATGATGGACGGGATCCTGCCCCTGCTGACCCTTCAGTTGGCTCAATGCTGGGGAAGCCGGGGGAAAGAAGAATCCATCAACTTTCTGGACGGGTCCTTCTCCTGTTATGGGGTGTATGAATGCGCCGACGGAAAGTATGTGAGCCTGGGGGCCCTGGAACCGAAATTCTGGGCGGGCTTCTGCGCGATGACGAACAGGCCGGAGTGGCTGCCGCTGCAGTTTCCTGCGGGAGAGGATATCCGCAGGGTTCGCGGCGAGGTTGCAGCCCTGTTCAGGACGAAATCGAGGGACGAGTGGCTTGGGCTCGCAGAGGCTCATGACGTCTGCCTGAGCCCGGTCAACGAGTTGGAAGATCTTGCGGATGATCCTCAGCTCCGGGCGCGACAGATGATCATCGAGACAGAGCACGAGAACGGGCTGAAGCTCAAGGGAGTGGGTATACCGATCAAGTTCTCAGAGTCCAAGCCTGATGATCCCCAACCGGCTCCGGCCGTGGGGCAGCATTCGGTCCAGGTCCTCAAAGAAGCGGGGTATTCGGAAGCGAAGATCGAGGAGCTGGTTGGGAAAGGAATCGTTTTTACTGCGATGAAAAGTTGACGGTCCCGTAAAAAGCTTCCAGGTCGTCACCCCGGCGAACGCCGGGGTCCAGAATTCCCTGGTCCGCCTAGGCGGACTGGATTCCGGCCTTCGCCGGAATGACGGGAAATAGGTGTCAGCGGACTATCGAGAAGCGGTCCAACACTATTGTCGATGGAGGGAGAAAAAATGGCCCTGAACCTTGACGCAATCGGAAAAACGATCGGCCCTCTGACCAAGGCGTACACCTGGAAAGATGCCGTGACCTATGCTCTGGGCGTTGGAGCCGGGTTCTCCGAGCTGCCGTACTGCTACGAGAAGGACCTGAAGGTGATTCCGAGCTTCAGCATTGTCACCATTTACGACTTCATGCCGATGCTGGCGGACGTGAGCAAGGTCAATCTGGCCGGAATCCTTCACGGCGAGCAAGAGATCCTCTTTCACGAGCCTATCCCGCCGGAGGGCACCCTGAGCACCGAGGGCGCCATCACTCACTACTATGATCGGGGAAAAGAAAAGGGCGCCTTCATCGTCGCGGAGTTCGAGACCCGGCATTCCAACGGCCAGAAGCTTTACACCAGCATCGCAACGGTCCTCGCACGTTTTGACGGTGGATTCGGCGGCGAAAAGAGGCCGACAGAGGACGCTCCGCTTCCGGACAGGGCTCCGGACATAGAGGTTCCCGACAACCCTAAAGAGGATCAACCTCTCTTCTTCCGCCTCTCAGGGGATGTCTTCCCGCTCCACGTGGATGCGGAGTTTGCCCGCATGGCGGGATTCGACAAGCCGATCATGCACGGTCTCTGCACCCATGGGTTTGCTTGCCGGGCCGTGATCAAGTCCCTTTTCCCCGGCGAACCCGAGCGAATGACCCGTTTCAAGGTGCGCTTCTCAAAGCCCCTTTACCCGGGGGTTCCCATCAAGACGCAGATCTGGAAAGCCGAAGAGGGAAAGGCTTTCTTCCGCACCATCAACGCACAGACCGGTGATGTGGTGATTGACCGGGGCGTTGTGGAGTGGATGAGCAGGGAAGAAGTGCTGCAGAGGCAGAAACGGCAAGGCATTCGTTTTGACGGTCGAGTGGCGATTGTGACGGGGGCCGGAGGGGGGCTGGGTCGAGCCTATGCGCTGGAGTTGGCGAAGCGTGGGGCGAAGGTGGTGGTG
>JALOPA010000757.1 GCA_025454125.1 Thermodesulfobacteriota bacterium | reverse complement strand
AGCAGGAGGAAGGGCTTGTTTTGTCCGACGGCCCGCAACCCTTGAAGCAAAGACTGTCTCGCCACAATCTCTCCTGAGGCTCTCTCCCGAATGGCCAGCACACACCACCAGCAGCAGAGAACGAGCAGGGGACCATAGATGGCCGCGATCCAGAAAAACTTCGTTCGCTCCCCTTCGGCATCCTGGGCCAGACCGAGAGTCTGGCTCACGATAAGCGGTGAGCTCGCGGCCACCAATGTTCCTGCGAGCATGGCGCCGTCCCTGAGGCCGAAGAGGCCGGTTCGCTCGTGATAGTCGAACGTGAGTTCAGGTCCCAGGGATTCATAGGGGACCGCCACCGCGGTCCAGAACAGGAAGAGCGAGAAGACGCAGATGCCGAACCACCATGTCTCAAAGGTGGGAGACCCGGCAGGAGGATTGAACAGAAGAAAGAGGGACACGGCAAGGGCCAGTGAGCCCAAGGCGATGTAGGGCCTTCTTCTTCCAAAAGGGGTGCGAGTTCTGTCGGAAAGATATCCAAGCAAGGGGTCGGTGACCGCATCGAAGACGCGCACGGCGAGAAGGATGAAGCCGAGCATACCGATGTGCACTCCCACCACATCGGTGTAGAACTTGGGGATGTAGACATAGACCGGGATTCCTACCACCGCCAGAGTGAATGCAGGAGAGGCGTAGGAAAGCTTAAGAGCCAGCGGGAGTTTTGAGGTCATAGAACAGTCCACATCCAGTTTATCGTGCAATCATGACGGTATCGTAAAAAACGGGAGACCTTTTCTTTCGTCATTCCCGCGGAGGCGGGAATCCCGTCTTTCCAAAACCTTCCAGACTCCCGCCTTCGCGAGAGTGACCAGCCGGAAAACCTTAAGATTTTGTTAATCATCGAATGCAAATGTAATCACCAATCCACAGCAGTACAACACGATTTTCCATTGCCATCCAGCAGTGTGCATGATTCGCCTTTTCCCCTTTGGACGTTGTCTTTCATCAGTTTTTGCTGTATACCTCAGGAGTCAACCGCTGTCGGCTGAAGCCGACAGCTTGAGGGACAGAGCAGAAGTTTTCTTTTTTGTCTTTACCCTTTGTATCTTTGTCCCTTTGTGCCTTTTGAGCAGACCAACGGACAACAGACAACGGGCAACGGACGACTTTATGAAAACAAGCAAAGACTACATCATCTTCCCTCTGGATGTCTCAACACGAGACGAAGCCGTGAAGTACGTCACCCTTCTCAAAGACACGGTGGGTCTTTTCAAGGTCGGGCTCGAGCTGTTCGTGAGCCAGGGGCCTGAGATCCTCAAGGCCATTCGGAGCATGCAAAGACTACATCATCTTCCCTCTGGATGTCTCAACACGAGACGAAGCCGTGAAGTACGTCACCCTTCTCAAAGACACGGTCGGTCTTTTCAAAGTAGGCCTAGAGCTTTTCGTGAGCCAGGGGCCTGAGATCCTCAAGGCCGTTCGCGGCATAACGAGCGCCGGGATCTTCCTGGACCTCAAACTCCACGACATCCCTGAAACCATGCGCAGAGCTTTTCTTTCTGCCGCGGAATACAAGCCCGAGTTCGTGACCGTACACTGCGATCAGGGAGAAACAGCAAGAACCTGGCAACCCTTGGCTACACCGACGATTATGTGAAAGACCTCTCCAAGCTCGTCCTGCTTCGGGCCAAAATCGCCAGGGAAGCGGGGTGCCAGGGCATAGTCTGCTCCGGCCAGGAAGTGGGGATGATCAAGAAGGAGCTTCCAGACCTCATCGCCGTGACTCCCGGCATCCGACCGGCCTGGTCTGTGGTGGGTAAAGACGATCAGAAGCGCGTGGTCACACCCGGAGACGCTGTTAGGAACGGGGCGGACTACATCGTGGTGGGCCGGCCCATCCGAGACGCCAAAGACCCGGCAGAAGCCGCCACAAAGACCGCAAAAGAGATCGAATCGGCTTTGAAGAAATGAACAGTCGCACAGACAGAGTTCTCTCTTCAGCCGTCGAGGCGATCGGCAACACGCCGCTGGTGGAACTAGCCCGTCTGACCAAGGGAATGGACGGCCGCATCCTCGCCAAGATGGAGTACCTCAATCCGGGTCTGTCCAAGAAAGACCGCATCGCCCGCCAGATTATCGAAGAGGCTGAGGCGCAAGGCGCACTTAAGCCCGGGCAGACCGTTGTGGAACTCACCAGCGGTAATACAGGCACAGGCCTGGCCATTGTCTGTGCGGTCAAGGGCTACCCGTTCGTGGCTGTGATGTCCAAAGGCAATTCCATGGAGCGGGCCAGAATGATGTCTGCCCTTGGCGCCGAGGTTGTGCTGGTGGACCAACTCCCAGGGTCCAAACCCGGTCAAGTATCAGGCGGCGATCTGGAATTGGTGGAAACAGAGGCTCGAAAAATCGTTCTTGAGCGCGGCGCTTTCAGAGCAGACCAGTTTTACCTGCATGGCAACCAGCGGGCCCACTATCTGAACACGGCACGTGAGATCATCCGGCAAACCGGCGGATCGTTCCATGCCTTTTGCGACTTTGCCGGCACGGGCGGCTCCTTTGCCGGATGCGCAGCCGCCTTCAAGGAACACGACCCCTCCATCCGATGCTTTCTGGTGGAGCCCGAGGGCGCGGCCGTGCTGGCCGGCCAACAGGTGACCAACCCGAATCACAAAATCCAGGGCGGCGGCTACTCCATGGCGACTTTGCCCTTGCTCAGGCCTGAGCACATTGACGGGTTCCTGCAAGTGAGCGAGGACGAGGCGGTTCAAACCGCCCGACGGCTGGCGCGGGAGGAAGGGATCTTTTCCGGCTTCTCATCCGGCGCCAACGTTGCAGCAGCCCTCCAACTCCTGGCTGGGGAATGCCGAGGAAGCACGATCGTAGTGCTCCTGTGCGACTCCGGTCTAAAGTACCTGAGCACGGACTTGTGGGACTTATGAATACAACAGAAATCAGCTCTGACAACCAGCCAATGCAACCCCATTCCACCAAACGGCTTTACTTGGAGGATGATCACTGCTTTGAAGCAGAGGCGATCGTTGTCGCACTGCGTGAGAACTTTGTCGCTCTCAATCAAACCTGTTTCTACCCGGGCGGTGGGGGTCAGCCTCCTGATGAAGGCTCCGTCAGGCTACAGGGCGGAAAGATGCTTGAAATCACCTCTGCCCATGCCGATGAGGACGACATCATCTGGCACGTGGCCAAGTTGGCGCCATCGTCCGACCTTGTCGGTCAACCGGTGAAAATGACGCTGAACCAGGAGAGACGCCTTGCTCTCATGCGCTATCACACGGTCCTTCATGTTCTCAACACGGTTGCGCTCAGGGACTACGGTGGATGGATCACGGGAGTGCAGATAGGGCCGGACTATTCCAGGATCGACTTCAAGATCGAGGGTTTCTCTGCTGCCCTGTGTACCGAGCTGGAGAAAAAGGTCAATGCCGTGCTGAGCGGGGACCATGCAGTGAAATCTTATTTCATTCCCGAGGAAGAATTCCGAAAGCGCGACGACCTGCTCAGGACCCTGGAAGTCAAACCTCCTGTCTCTCACTGCCGAGTCCGCGTTGTGGAGATTCAGGGCTTTGACGCGCAGGC
>JALOPA010000095.1 GCA_025454125.1 Thermodesulfobacteriota bacterium | reverse complement strand
TCCCTGGAGAGGGCACTGCTCTATCATGAAGACTTGAGCGGCGTTCACAACAACTGGGGATATTACTACAACAAAATCGGAGAACATCAGCACGCGGTGTCTTCCTTCCAGAAGGCGGTGGACCTGAAGCCGGACCGCTTCTTTCTTCTCAATAACCTGGGATTCGCGCTCTTTGAGACCGGTCAAAAGCAGGCGGCGGCGGCGGCCTTTGAGAAATCCTTATCGCTTCACCAGGACCAGCCCGGCATTCGCGAATTCATGGAGGAGAACTTGATGAAAAACGGCAATAACCCGGCCATCCCCCGCCCAGGAGCCGTATGAACGACCGGATCTCCGGAGTACTTCAACGCAGCGCTCTAAGCCATTTCCCTTTTTTCACCGCACGGGATTCCCTTCCCAACGCAGGGACCGGGTTGAATGCCCTCTCATCCAACTGGCCCTTCTTGAGGTTCTCTGTTCGTCTTGAGCGCGCAGGGCGCCGGAAGCGAGGCAACTGGGCCATCCAATACTCTGAAAGCGATAAGACACACAAGGGGCTGACAGAAAATGGAAAAAGATGAATACTCAAAAATGTATGACCTTGAGGCGAGTTATTGGTGGTTTTTGGGAAAGCAGTCCCTTGTGAAAAACCAAATCGGCAGGCTGCCTCTCCCGGGCTTTAAGGAGGTTAGACTTCTGGATGTCGGCGCTGGGACAGGCATCATCATGAAGGTTCTGGAGAAATTCGGTAAGGTTTGCGGAATGGAATTGTCCTTGGAGGCCATTGGATTTCTCAAGAGAAGGAATCTCGACCCCATCGTCCGATCTGATGCCAATGACGCTCTTCCCTTCAGGAATGAAACTTTCACTGTGATCACCTGCCTGGATGTCCTGGAACACCTTGACAACGATGTCGATCTCATTCGGGAGATGTTCAGAGTTTGCAGGCCGGGGGGGTATGTCCTTGTGACGATCCCTGCCTTTCAGGCTTTTTGGAGTGTCCACGATAAGGTCCTGCACCATCGGAGGCGCTATACGAAGAACCGTTTGCTGGCGATACTTAAGAAGACGGATTTCAGAGTTTTGAAGCTTAGCTATTACAATGTCATGATGTCCATTCCCATCCTGGTGATAAGGAAGATTAGAGCCTCGCGGATTCCGCTCCAGGAGTCCCAGTCTGACTTTTCTATCCAGCTTCCCTCCTTTTTCAATAGAGCGCTCACCGGTCTCTATCGGGCGGAGATATCTCTCCTGCGTTTCTTTAGCTACCCTTTTGGGGTATCCCTTGTCGTTACGCTTCAGAAGCCCGAAACAGAGAGCCAAAGGGGGTAAGCTGTGCGTCGAAGCAACTCCTATTTCCTGGAATGTTTGCCAGTGCTCTTGTCCTGCGGATGTGTTGCGGCCCTTTTTATTGAGATCTTGGTATCCGGCAAACCCCTTTACGGAAGCGATTTCAGCAGTTATTTCCGGCCGGTGCTTGCTTTTGTCCAGGATCATGTGAAACGGCATGGGGAGCTTCCGTTTTGGAACCCTTACCTGTTCTCAGGCACACCCATGATAGGGAATATCCAGGCATGTCTTTTCTACCCCCTGAGTTTTCTGTACTATCTCATGCCCACGGACATCGCCTACGGTTACTCTACCCTTCTGCACTTTGTTTTGGGATTGGCCTTTATGTATCTTTTCATGCGCAGCCTGGGGGTCAAGCGGGTAGGGTGCGCTTTGTCTGGTATTGTGTTTATTCTAAACGGCTACCTCATGGCCCATCTGTTCGCAGGCCACCTGTCCCTTGTTCAAAACTATATCTGGATCCCTCTCATCTTCTTCTTCCTGAACCGTTTCGTGCAGGGGGCACGCCTTTGGGACGCCCTCTGGGCAGGCCTGACTCTCGGGGTGCAGATTCTGGGGGGGTTCCCTCAAATTGCCTTTTACACCATCCTGGCCTCCTCTTTGCTGATCCTTGTGGGAGGGGTTTTCGCCCGAAAAAGAGAACAGAGGTCACCCTTTAAACTTGGAGCGGGTTGGAGCCTTTTCGTCATCACGGGCTTTGCTCTGGCAGCCATTCAGGTTCTTCCCACCTATGAATTCACGACGCTGTCTACAAGGGGAGGTGGCATCTCTTATGAGATGGCGACCTATGAATCGCTTCACCCCGCCGAGCTCTTGGCCTTTGTCCTTCCCGACCTCTTTGGGAATGCAACGGACGGCACCTATTGGCGAGGCCGTGAGTTCTGGCACTTCTGGGAGAGTTGCGGATACGTGGGACTTCTTCCGCTTTTTTTCCTTTTCGTGAGGGGCCCTCAGTTCTCATGGGTGCGGGTTTTTGCCGGGTCCCTGATCCTTATTTCTCTCTTTCTGGCCTTGGGGAAGTACAATCCCCTGTATCCTTTGGTTTACCGTCTGCCCGGTTTCAGCAGTTTCAGGCTCCCTGTGCAGATCCTCTTCCTCTACGTGACCGGTGTTGCGATTCTTTCCGGCCTTGGGTTGAGCCGAATGCTGGAGGGTGACTGGAGATTGACAAGAGGGTTCTGGATCTTCTCAACGCTCTCAGGACTTCTGCTGACGTCGGCGCTCGTCGGGCTGCTGTTCTTCAGATTCGAGTTTTTCCTCACCCTTTTCAGAAATTTCTCGGAAGGGCCGGTCACCCACGCCAACCTTTCCCTCCTTTATGAGCGAATGAGCAGCACCATCTCCAAGGCCTGTTTGATCTTCTTCGTGTCCCTTTTCCTCCTTCTGCTGGCGAGGCGGCGGAAAATCGGAGCGGTGCTTCTTACCTCGCTGGCGTGCCTCATTGTATTCGTGGATCTCTATACTTTTGTGTCTCCCTTTGTTCGCACCCATGAATTCGCCACCGCTCAGGAAAAGAGTCGCCTTCTCTCCCAGCTCTCGACCGCAGCGCAGACAGGCAGAGTCGCGGCATCGGATCGTCTGTTCAGCACCAATGACGGACTCCTCTATCGATTTCCTTCCATTCAGGGCTACGATCCCCTCATCCTGAAAAAGTATGTGAACTTTGTGCTCTACAGTCAGGGGTTCCCCCCCAACGATCACGTGGTCAACCTCCAGGATGTGCCTGACCCGCAGGAGAAGTTGATCACGCTCCTGAACGTCAGACAGGTGGTCTCAGGGGGGCAGGTCGAAAAAATGGAAAACGCCGTTCCCTACGCTTTTCTGGTGCCGAACGCCCTAGTGAAACCGGAAGACCACGCGCTTGAATTCATGCGGAGCGTGGAGTTCGATCCTCTGAAAACGGTCGTGTTTACAGAACAAACGAAGCACGCGCAGAGCTTGGCTGAGAGCGCTCGTCCCTTCGAAGGATCTTGCCACCTGTTGAGCCACGGCCCTGAAGAAATCCGCTTCAGGGTTTCATGCAATCAGCCGGCCTATCTTGTGATGAGCGAAATCTGGTATCCGGGGTGGGTTGCCTCTGTGAGCGGGCAGGAAGAGGAAGTCCTCTGCGGCAACTATCTTTTCCGTGCCGTTGCGGTGAACCAGGGGACCCACGAGGTCATCGTTCGCTTCGTCTCCTGGCCGTTCCGCATCGGGGCCCTGCTATCGGCGGCGACCCTTGGGTTTGGTGTATTCTTTGGGTGGCGGGGGAGGAGGGGGAGGTCGTTCAACGCTTCACAGGAGAAGGCTTCCGCCGCCTGAAAACCGTGTAGAGAGCCAAGGCACCCAATAGGAACAGCACGGAGAGGGTGACCGCGGACCCGCAGCGAATGCTCCATGGGTCGAATTCCAAGCGGATGGAATGTCGGCCCTTGGGCAATTCCAGGACTCTGAAAAGGTAGTTCCCTCTTAAGATTCTCGCAGGCCGCCCGTCCACGAACGATTTCCATCCGGGGTAATAGATCTCACTCAGGAAAAGAAACGCCGCATGAGATGCGTCGACGCTCAGAGCGATGCGGTCCGGCCCATAGGCGGTGATTTCCACCTGTCCGGAAACCGGTGAAGAGTCAGAGGAGGGCGGAACCGATTCGGGGCCCGGAGCTCCGTTTTCGAAGAGAACCGTTTTTTGGGGAGCAAAGTCTCCGCCTGCCATGAAATCGAGAACCTCCTCTTTGCGCATCACCCGAGCGCCTGGGACAAGGAAGGCTCTGGGAAGGAAGGAATCCCTCATCGCGATCAGCTTCTGGTCATGGGCGATCTCGTATTTCAGGTTGAGGAGGTCCATGAACACGTGGTGCTTCGAGACCCCGTAAAACAGGGACACCCATCCTTCGGGAAGTTTGTTTTCAGAATAGTAGGTCATGTAATCATAGTAGCGGCTGGGAAAGAGGGCGGTGAATCCGCCGACGGTCTGATACCCCAGCACCATTTCCAGATTCGAACCCAAGGTGTTCTTGAAGCTTCCGACGCGAAAGAGACTTCGATCCTGCTCCAACCCGGCATTGACGCGTTGCTTGATCTTTTCGATGGTCGCGTAGAGGGTGTCGTCGTGCCTCACGGCCTTCCGGTGAACATACCCCAGATCCGCAAGCAGGAGGGCACAGAGGAGCACAGCTCCGACAGATTGGGAAACCAGGTTTTTTCGCACGAGCAGGAAAACAAGAAGGATGAGAGAACCGGCCAGCAGGAGCCTCTGTGTTTCCCCAAAAATCATTGTAGCGGCCTGCGGCATTCTTGAAGGGATGGCGTCGGCCAGCACAAAAGGGGAGAAGAACTTGAGGACGGAGGAGGGACTGCAGTGGAAAACGAGGACAAGCGCGCCAAGGAACAAAACCGCCACCAGGAGCGGGTAAATCCTGACAAGCGATTTCTTTCGGAGGCTTGAGAAGAGCCCCTCCATACCGATGCCCGCCAGGAGGGCCATGGAGAAAGCCCAGAGCACCATGATTTTGGAGGGAGCCCTGAACCGGTCAAACCCGGGAAGCAGGTAGACGAGTTTGTAGATGGGGGTGTGATGGCCGAAAGCCAGGATTAGGGACACCCCGGCGAGCACAAGGGCGAAGAGCAGGACACTTTTTTCGATTCTGTCCTTGAAGGACAAGAAACCAAGGAGGGCCACAGGCAGAATGCCCGTGTACAGATTCTGCTGCGGGATGCTCCAGGGGGTATTGCCGACCCAGATGGAACCGTCCGCGTAGTTTCCGAAGAAGTGCGGCATCAGGATGGTGATCATCCCCTGCAAGGGATAAGACGCGAGCGTGGACCACTCGAAACTGTCCAGGGCCGCGCGCACCGATTCGCTAATGAGCTCCAGAGCAGGAAAAATCTGGATGGAGGAGAGGCCCGCCCCCGTGAAGAACACCAGGAGGCCGATGAAGAAGAGCCTGCGGATGCTCGATCCTATTGCCTTGCGGCGGGGCACCGTGCAAAGGAGCAAAAGGGTTGCGGCCATAAACGTGTAGAACGCATCCTGGGGGGCGCCGGCAAGGATCTGAATGCCCCAAAGGGCGCCTGCGACGAGCGCGTCGGGCCAGACCCGATCGGCACGCGCGGCGCGGTTGACAAAATAAATCACCAGAGGCAGCCAAATGTAGCTCTCCACCGGGCTCATGTGCCCGAGGAACAGAATGGCCATCAAGAAACCGTTGCATGCGAAAACAGCGGCTGCGACAAATCCACCTGCTGCACTTACTCCCAATGACCGGACCAGAAGGTACATGAAGACGCCCGCGAGGAAGAAGTGCAGGGCCATGGTGTAGCCGTAAGCCTTTTCAGGGGAAAGAAGGTAGAAAAGGAACCCGAGAGGATAAAAAATCGTGGACTCGAAATGGGCCCAGAAGGGCATGCCTCCGAAGATGTAGGGGTTCCAGTAGGGGATCTCATGGTGGAGGCGCACTTCGTCAAAAAGGAACTTCTTCATCCCCAGATAGAAGGTGACGAAGTCGTCGCCGATCAGCAGATGCCCGGAGAGAACAATGTCTCGGAAGAGGTAAAGGCAGAAGAGAAAGAGGACACCGATCGCGCAAAGATCCCTCCTGGTAAAAGAAATTTTCGCCTGTGTGGACATTGGTCGAAAACTCGATCCCAATTGAGTTTGATGGGTTCGCAAAAAGTCCTCCACTTCGTCACTCCCGCGGAGGCGGGAGTCCAGAACGCTTTGTAAATACTGGATTCCCGCCTGCGCGGGAATGACAAGAACGACCGGCTTTTGACTTCTTACGAAGCCATCAGATTTGTTTCCTGCTCCTATTTGTTTGGAGGTGCTTTTTTCTCACCACCAGATCCCACCACAGTCCCGTAAGCTGTCTGGCTGTCTTGATGAGGCGCGGGAAATTGAAAAACTGCGATTTGCCATGGGCGCGGTGGTAATGGTGAACCGGGACTTCCTTGAAACGAAACCCATGGTCTTGGAGTTTTTTCACCATCTCCAGGCATATGGTTCCCGAAGTGGAGGTGAGCGTGACCTTGCCGAAAACCGCCCGGCGCATGAGACGGAAGTCGCAATCCACGTCGCGAAGGCGGAATCCGAAGAGAAGCCGCACGATCGTGTGATACATCCTTCCGATGAGAATGCGGTGCAGGGGATCGGAACGGGCGATCTTGAAACCGTTGACCACGTCGCAGTCCTCGGTGACCGCATCAGCCAGGGTCTCCAGTTCCCGAGGGTCGTATTGAGCATCCCCGTCGGTGTAAAAGATCCATTTCTTTCCGGCTGCCGCAAAGCCGCTCCTCAGGGCTCCCCCATAGCCCCTGTTTTTTTCGTGGGTGACGATTCGCACTTGAGCGTAGACCCTGGCCAGTTCGTCGAGCATTTCTGCCGTGTGATCCGGGCTGCCGTCGTTGACCACGATGACTTCGGAGTCATCGGTCACCTTGGGAAGGGTGAGCAGAGCGGCGATCACCATGCTCGAAATCGTTGCTGCATCATTGTAGGCCGGGAAAAAGGCCGACACACTTTCCAGTTTTTTCATAGACGCTACTCTCTTCGTATTAAGGCAAAGGCTTCAGTTTGGTTTCGGCACCACGATTCAGGCACAAAGG
>JALOPA010000094.1 GCA_025454125.1 Thermodesulfobacteriota bacterium | reverse complement strand
GAGCTGGAAGATCTCCTGGCCAGGGAACGATCCTTGCGCGGGCAGATCCAGGATATGGTGAGGGCCTCCGGCCAGCTCCCGCAGGAGGAGAGCGATGAGGAAGAAGAAAGCTCTGAAGAGCCGTCGGCGGAATCGGAGAGCAAGGAGGCAAGAGATCTTGAGTCCCTGCAGGCAGAGCAGAAGACCCTGCTTGACCGAATCGAGCAATTGAATCCCGACCTCGGTTCGCTGCTGAGGGTTAATCCCCTGAACGGGAAGGAGGTTCAAACCCTGCTCGACAAAGAGACGGTCATGCTGGCCTTCTACGTGGGTTCCGATTGGAACGGCGTTTTCGTGGTGACCAAGGAAAACATCGTGGGACGACACCTTGATATCCCCCGCAGGCAGTTGATCGAGGAGGTGAAGGAGTTTCGAAAGGAGACGGAAGAGGGCTTGTCCATCAGGACGCTCACGTCCAAGGACTATGAAAAGCCCCTGACGGAACTCCGTGAGATCCTGATCAAGCCTGTGGAACAGGACCTTTCAGGGAAGAAGCATCTGGTGGTGATCCCCCACGGAATGCTGCACTATCTCCCTTTCCAAGCCCTCCGGAGCCCCGAAGGAAAATACCTCATCGAATCCTACACCATGAGCTACCTGCCTTCGGCGAGCGTCCTGAAATACGCCAGAGAAAAAAACAGGGGCAACCGCTCTGACCTCCTCGCGGTGGCCAATCCGAAGACGGACCTTTCGCCCCTTCCTGCGGCGGAGCTGGAGGCCCGCGAGGTGTCCGCCCTCTTTGGCCGAAAGGAGGTCCTTCTCGGCCCGGGGGCCACAGAGAGCAAATTCAAGAGCGAGGGGCCGCGATATGACATGCTTCTCTTTTCCACCCACGGGGAGATGATCGAGTCCGCTCCGCTCGAATCCAACCTGAGGTTCACTCCCTCTTCACAGGATGACGGCAAGCTCACGGTAAGCGAGATTTTCGACATGGAAGTGAAGGCGAACCTGGTGACTCTTTCGGCTTGCGAGACCGGACTGGCCAGGGGCACCAAAGGAGGATTTCCCCAGGGGGATGATCTGGTGGGGTTGTCGAGGGCCTTTATCCACGCAGGAGCTCCGAGCGTGGTCGCTTCCTTGTGGAAGGTGTCAGATGAGGCCACGGTTTCGATGATGCGGTCCTTTTATCGCAACCTCCAAACCATGCCCAAAGCCGAAGCGCTTCAGCAGGCCCAACTGGATCTTGCGAAATCAAACGCCATGACCGCTTCCCATCCCTACTTCTGGGCGCCCTTCATTCTCGTGGGGGATTGGAATTAGCCGTCGGGCGTGGATTGACACCACCGGAGGACTGCTCCATACTGTGACCTGCCGAACAGAGGTTCCCACCCTGAGGAGGACCGCCATGATCCGGAAGCCGCTGCGTTTCAGCATCTTGCCCCTCTTGGCCATCACGCTCTCCGTTGTCTTTCCGCGGGAAGCTTCCGCGCAAACCGCCAACCCCATCCTGACCCTGGAGACCGGAATGCACACGGGCCGCATGATGCGCCTGGCCCTTGACCCGGCCGGACGCTTCCTTGCCACCGCGGCGGAGGACAAGACTGTCCGGCTTTGGGACATGACCGGTGAAAGCGCCCCAACGCTCACGCGGACCCTGAGGCCTCCGGCAGATCCCGGCGCTGAGGGAAAGCTCTACAGCGTAGCGATATCCCCGGACGGCACCACCGTGGCCTGCTCCGGCTGGACGGGCCAGGAGTGGGAAGGCAAAACCTCCATCTACCTTTTTGACCGGGCCACAGGAGCCATGAAGAAGAGGCTGACCGGATTGCCGGGAAGGGCGTCCCACCTCGCGTATTCCCCTGACGGCCGGTTCATGGCCGCGGTCATGACCTCCGGGGGCATGAGGCTGTATGCGGTTCCCGAATACACGGCGCTGGGGGGAGACCGGGAGTACGGTGAAATCGCCTCCTTTGCACAGTTCGACCCCAAGGGACAGCGCCTGGCGACGGTGTGCCAGAGGGACGGCTTCATACGGATGTATGATCTCAAGGAGTTTGAAACGCCGTCTTCAACGCCTCGGCCTATGAAGCCGCAGGCCAAGGTCCGGGTCCAGGGCGCGGATCATCCCGGGTCCCTGGCCTTTTCTCCTGACGGCTCCCGCCTGGCCGTCGGGTTCTTTGACAGAATTCGAGTGGAAGTGCTGGAAGCGAGGGGCACGACGCTGCAGCCTGCCTTTTCCGCCGACTGCACGGGAATCACTCAGGAGCTCGACAAGGTGGCCTGGTCGAGCGACGGCCGGTTTCTCTATGCGGCCGGGGGCTACAACGCCAAATGGACCTGGATCATCCGCAAATGGGCGGAGGCCGGCAAAGGACCTTACACGGATATCCCCGCAGCCCACAGCCGGATCTCGCATCTCTTGTCCCTGAGCACGGGAGGCGTCGCCTTTTGCACCTATGACCCCCCGATCTTTGGATCTCTGGATTCCAAGGATCAACGCCGCTTTCTCGTCGAACCTTTTGCCGCCGATTTCCGCGGCAACCCGGAGGGACTGCTCCTGTCCGCAGATGGATTCACGGTGCAGTTCCCCTACGAACCCATCAACAAAACTGCAGGATTGTTCTCTGTCGCGGAAAGGGATCTCACGGATCTCTCCCGAAGTGTGTTTGGGAGCCTCAAGGCCACGTTCACCGTGAAGAAGCCTGTGACGGATTCTCTGGAGATCACCGAGTGGAGAAATTCTTCATCACCCAAGCTGGCCGGGAAACCTCTGCCCTTTCCGAAAGCAGAAAAGTGCTGGAGCCTGGCCATTGCTCCGGACAAGTCCGGCTTCGCCCTCGGGACCGATTGGGCGGTTCGTTACTTCAACGCATCCGGGCAGGAGGTCTGGAACCGACCGGCTGCGGGCATTGTGTGGGCCATGAACACGAACGGCAAGGTTGTGGTGGCAGCCCTTGGGAACGGGACGCTCTGCTGGTACCGGGTATCGGACGGGAAAGAAATTCTTGCTTTGTT
The DNA here is from genome assembly GCA_025454125.1 of Thermodesulfobacteriota bacterium. The sequence goes on along the minus strand of JALOPA010000094.1, from coordinate 3,940 downwards.
CCCACACAAGGATCGCAAGCGCTGGGTGCTCTGGACGCCATCGGGCAACTATGACGCCTCCCCCGGGGGGGAGGACCTCATCGGCTGGCATGTGAACAACGGCAGGGAAAAGGAAGCGAGTTTTTTTGCCGCCTCCAGGTTCAGGTCCGCGTTCTATCGCCCGGACGTGATCGATCGTGTCGCGGCTACTCTCGACGAAGGAGAGGCGGTTCGAATTGCCAATGCAGAGTCGGGGCGAAAGGACGTGACTGTAGCCTCCGTCCGGGACAAGCTGCCTCCTGTGGTCGCCATCCTCTCGCCCCAGGACGGCACAGAGGTGAGCGGTTCCCCGGTGATCATCCGCTACAACGCCACGAGCCAGGAGCCTGTCAGCTCCGTCCGGGCGCTCGTGGACGGCCGGCCTGTCCCGGTCGAAGGGGCCGCAAAGACGGTCGAGGCGAGCGGCGCCCTCACGGTGGCGATTCCTGCAAAAGACTGCGATGTCTCGGTGATTGCCGAGAACCGCTATGCGGTGAGCGACCCGGCCACGGTGCGGTTGCGATGGAAAGGGGCTGCGCCCAAGGAGGAATTCGAGATCAAGCCCAAGCTCTACGTGCTCTCCGTCGGGATCAGCAAGTACCAGGATCCGGATCTGCGGCTGGGCCTGGCGGCCAAGGACGCCCTGGACTTCGGCTCGGCCTGGAAAACCTACGCAGGCCCCATGTACCGCGGGGTGGAGATCAAGGTGCTGACCGATGCCGAGGCGACCAAGGGAAACATCCTGGACGGCCTGGAGTGGCTCCAGCGCCAAACCACGAGCAAGGATGTGGCCATCCTCTTTTTTGCGGGCCACGGGATCAACGACCCGAGCGGCATTTTCTATTTCCTTCCGGCAGACGCGGACCTGGAACGGCTCAAGAGAACCGGCCTGGCCCAGACGGACATCGTGAGCACGGTGGCTACGATCGCAGGGAAGGTCCTGGTGTTTATGGATGCTTGCCACTCCGGGAACCTCATGGGCAAAGTGAAGCGGCGGGCGGCGGTGGAGACAACCGCAGTGATCAATGAGCTGGCCAGCGCGGAAAACGGCGCTGTGGTCTTCTCTTCGGCCTCGGGAAGACAGTATGCTCTGGAGAACACGGAGTGGGGCAACGGAGCGTTCACCAAGGGGCTCGTGGAGGGGCTCACGGGAAAGGCCGACTACCGGGGCACGGGCCGGATCACGGTGAACATGCTCGATCTCTACATTTCGGAGCGCGTCAAGGAACTGACCAAAGGGGAGCAGACCCCGACCACGGTCAAGCCGCCCAATGTGCCGGATTTTCCCGTGGCCATGAAGTCGCCGTGAACGGGGCCTGCACGGCGTCGGCCGTGACCGTTTAAAATTTTATAGCGTAACTTCTCTGCGACTTGCGGAGAAGTTGGAGTTTGGAGGTCAGAGGTTGGAGGCCAGAACGGTTTTGCCTCAAACCCTGGTCGCCTGTGGCGCCGCCGAAGGCGGGTAAACCTCAAGCGAAGCGATCCCTTTCAAAGAGCCACGCTGTTACCGTGGGCCCCTGGTTTGACCCTCTTTCGTTTGCGATAGTCCCGATACAGAGGGATGACGATCGCCAGCGCCGTGGCGATGAGAATCAGGAGGGAGATGGGCCGCTGAACAAAGATGAGCGGGTCTCCTGCCGACATGCTCAGGGACTCCCTGAGCCGTTCCTCCATGATTTCACCCAGCACCAGTCCGATGATCAGAGACACGGCCGGCCAACCCAGCCTTTCCATGATGTAGCCCAGCACGGCGAGAACGAGCGCCACGCCCACGTCGAAAAAGCGCATGTTGATGGAGTAGATGCCGACAAAGGCGATGACCATCACGGTCGGAGCCAGGATCGTGCTCGGGATCTTGACGATCATGGCCAACCATCTCAAGCCCAGGGCCAGCAGGAGAAAGGAAACCACCTGGATGAGAAAGAGGCTGACGTAGATCTCATTGATCAGCACGGGCTGCTTGGTGAGGAGAAGGGGCCCGGGATAGATGCCCTGGATGCTCAGAATTCCGAGAAGCACGGCTGAAACCGCCTCGCCCGGAATCCCCAGGGTCAGAAGAGGGATCATGGCCCCTGCCGGCACGGCGCTGTCGCCGGCCTCGGCCGCCATGACCCCTTCGGGCAGACCGGTGCCGAATTTCTCGGGATGTTTGGATCCCCACTTGGCGGATTCATAGGCCATGAACGACGCGGTGACCGAGCCGGGCCCCGGAAGAAGCCCTATGAAGGTGCCCACGAGGCTCGCCTTGATCAGGACTGCCCAGTGGCGAAGGGGAACCAGGAGTTTGCTGAAATCCAGAGTGCTCCGGCTCAGATGAATCGTATCGGTCATGAGGATGGGCCGCTCGGCGAGGATGAACATCTGGGCGATCCCGTAGACGCCCAAACACACCGGAGCGATGTGCAGCCCGTTTCGCAGCGGCAGGAGGCCGAAATCATACCGGGCCGTCATCGTGGCAGGATCCACGCCCACACAGTTCATCCACATGCCCAGGCCCAGAAGGACAAGGCTCACGGCAAGGTATTTCCGGTAGGCCATGACCAGGATCGTGATCCCCAGCACCGAGGCGGAGAAATATTCCGGCGAACCGAAACTGGCCGCCACATAGGCCAGAGTCGGCGCCAGAAAGATGAGCACGATCACGCTGATCACCCCTCCGCCCAAGGACCCGAGCAGGGAGGCCGAAAGCGCCACCTGCGCTTCGCCCTTCTGGGTCAATGGGTAGCCGTCAAATGCGGTCCAGATGGAGGAGGGCTCTCCGGGCGCCTTGATCAACACGGCCGGCACCGCTCCCCCGAAGTATCCACCGCAGAAAATGCCCAGCAGCAGCGACAGGGCCAGATCCGTGGGAATGGAAAAGGTGAAGGGGAGCAGGATGACCATGCCGACCATGGGGCCGATTCCGGGGATGATGCCGACGATCACCCCGATGAGAGCCCCAAAGGCAAGGCAGCCCATGTTGAGGGGAGTGAAGGATTTTTCGATGGCCAGGAGGATGTTCGATAATTCAAACATGAGGATCTCGTTCCAAGGGTCCCCGCCCCTCTGGAGCAGGGGAGCGGGTCATTGAAAAAGCTTGAGCAACAGGGGCTCGGGGAGATAGAGCCCCAGAACGACCTTGAAGAGGATCACGAGGACCGCCGTGTAAATGACCGAGATGCCGAGGTAGCGCACCGGTGATCGGTGCCCGAGCCAGTACAGGCATCCGGCCAGATAAAGGAAACAGGAAAGCTCCAGTCCCACCCAGGTGATGGCGAACATGAAAAGCACGGAGACGGCAAGGAAAAGGGCTGCCTTCACGGGCATGCCGTATCCGTCCACCCTCCAGGTCTTTCCGGAACGTCCCCGGAGCAGCCGGAACGTGGCGGGCAGAGAAGCCAGAACCACGAGGCTCAGGGACAGGATCGGAAAAATCCTGGGGCCTTTGTAGAAGGGGTAGAGGCGAGGGCTGGGCACCTGATAGGGCGTCACGATCAGGAGGATCGCGCCCAAAGCGCCCAGGATCAGGATGAACAGGTCGCTGGATTTGTTTTTCTCGTCCATGTCAGGAGAACTTCCCCATGGCCTTTATGCGCCTCTGGCGCATTCTTCCATGTTTATTTCAAAGAGCCAAACTGTTACCGGAAGGAAAAGATGGTTCCCCGCCGGGCCCGAGAGCTCCAGCAGGTGTTTTTCAGCAGCCTGCTGGTGTCGCGTCTCAAAAGTACCATGATTAAAATGTCATTTCGAACGAAGTGAGAAATCTTGGCGTTCGGCGCACTTAAAAGATCTCTCCTTCCGGTCGAGATGACAACTTATTTGTGAGACGCGACACCAGATGCAGGCGTTCATGAGTCGAACTGAAGCGGGCTCATCACTTCGTCAGGTTCAGCTCCTTCATGATGGCGCCGAACTCTTTCAGCTCTTTTGCGATCTGTTTCTG
>JALOPA010000093.1 GCA_025454125.1 Thermodesulfobacteriota bacterium | reverse complement strand
AGCTTTTCTTTGATTCAATCCCGTGACCACCAGATTGAGGATGTAAGAACTGATGTAGAGATAGATAAGCGTATAAAGAGCCATCTCGAGAGTGAAGAGGGAGGCGGCCGCTGCCAGGATGATCCCGTTGAATGCAAGGATCGTGGTGCCAAGGCGAACGGAAAAGAGCTTGAGAAGAATGACGGAAAGGATGTCCGTACCGCCTGCGGATCCAAGAGACTTCAGGATAAGGCCCGAGCCGGTCCCCACGATGACTCCTGCCAGCAGCGCGCTGAGCAGGTAGTCGTAGACCGGAAGGGAAATGTGAATAGCTTCAATGGCGGCTGAAAAAATGAACATACCTGCGATGCTGTAGAGGAAAAACCGTCGTCCCACATATTTCCTTCCAAAGGCATAGTTGGGGATGTTAAGAAGGAGGTAGATAGCGCCGAGGGAAAAAGCGGGAAAAAGATAGTGGATGATGAGAGCCAGGCCGGTAAAACCGCCGCTCAAGAATTGACGGGGAATGAGGATTCCGTTGAGGGCGACTGCGCAAAGAGCGCTGCCCAACGCAATCAGCGTAAGGTGCCAGAGGACCTGGGGCAGCGCTGCAATACCGTTCTTGAGTATCTGAGAAACTTTCATCATTGTTCTCGTCACCGGTGTTTGACGTCCCAATCGGGATCGTTCTCCCCACCCCGCAGTCTACCCGGATTCCCTTGGGCACTGGTTCACTCCCGGGAACAGTCCGATCGAATGGGAAATGTGATTGAATTAGGAGGAAGATCCTAGGGGATAGGACTGTCTTTTTCGGGCTTGGACGATAGGGGATTTCGCCTTGTGGGTCAAGGAAAAGCCAGTTCGTGATGTTAGGGCTGGTTGTACTCCGCCGGCATGAGCAGAGGCGGTAGACGGATGAATGAAAGGTTCGATTGACACCACAAGTCATAACCTCCCTTCAAATAGGAAAGGCGGAGCAATATGCTACTCCGCCTCAAATAAATATCGGCTGTATTAAATTAACGTGAGGTGATAAGCGCCTCTATCGGAAGGGGCCTGGGTTTTACCCGCCGAAAAGGTGACGGGGTCCCCTCCCAAAGGCCGAGAGGCTTGAGGATCTTTTATATGACCTCCTTTTTTTCGATGAAGGCAATGATGTGCATCTCGCCCTTGCATCGCGGGCAGACAAGGGGGGTCCACTTCGTATATTTTCTGGATAAGCCTCGCCCTGTTCTTCCGCGGTATCCTTTTACCGAAATGGAGTTCTTGTCACCCGCAATGTTTCACGCTTCATCGGCGATGGCTTGGGACTTATGTCCAGCCAGACTCGGTGCAGCGGCACGAACTTCCACAGCAACTCTATTCCTGGCAAGGAGCATCCTGCCCGCGACCACCACAGCGACGGTGAAGAAAGCCATGACGCCGTATTCTGACATCTTGCCGGGCTGCAACCAACTGTGTACGACGGGGTCGGTGATCATCATCTCACCGCCCACTTTCCCTAGTATAGCGGCACCGATATAGATGATGATCGGATAGCGGTCCATCAATCTGGCCAGCAACGAACTCATGAAGACCACCAACGGGATACTCAGCCCAAGGCCGAACAGCAACAAGAGGAGATTCCCGTGGGAGGCTGCCCCAACGGCCAGCATGTTGTCGATGCCCATGCTCATATCCGCCACGATGATCAACCACAGCGCCTGCCAGAAGCTTCCGGCCGTCTGGTGTTCTTCTTCTCTGCCGCCTTCCACCAGCAGTTTGACGGCGATCCAGAGAATCACTGCGCCGCCAATCAGCTTGATGAAAGCAATGGCCAACAATTTGGCCACTAAAAAGGTGCATATCACTCGTACCAATACCGCTCCACCGGCGCCAAGGGCAATACCCCAGGTCCGGGTTTTCCCGTGCAGATTCTTAACGGCCATAGCGATAACCACGGCATTGTCTCCGGCCAGCACCAGGTCGATAATCACGATGCTCAGCAGGGCGACGAAAAATTCAATATTGAAGTCCATAACTCACGCTCCCTTCATTTACGGCGGGCAAGGGTACAGGTGCTGGCTGTCTCTTCAGGAATGCCGCCGGCCAGACTGGCCCCTTTTGAATCACCCGGTTTTTTGATACCAATCGCCTTTGCCACGTCTTGCCGTTTAGCCGAGTTGCCAGGATAGACGCCCCTGGTTCAACATTTGATCGGTTGAGGGTGTCGTATCCTGAGCCAGAGGGAACATCCCCTGAATGACGGTTCTCAACTGACTCAACTTGAAGGGTTTCTCCAAGCAAACATCGGCCGCCGATTCCAGTATTTGCCTTTCCTTGCGCTTGATCTTTTTCGTCGGGATCACAATGACCCTTGCCCAAGGTTGGATCCGCTTCAATCGCGGGACCATGTCTGCACCCCCCAATCCCGGCATCCGGATGTCGGTGATGATTAGGTCGAAATAGTTCTTGGCAAGTTTGTGGAACGCATCGAGGCCGTCTTCCGCGGATTCCACTCCATAATCATGGCTGCTCATGAAATCGTTCAATAGGGCTCTCAATTCCGGGTCGAACACAATGGTCACCAGTTTTCGGGTCTTTTCGGTGTTCATGGGAACCTCCTATCGTTTCTTTGATTTCGAAGCTTCCTTCTCCACGGGCTTCCCAGCCGTGCGGACCTGCCGGTGGAGATTTCAAGCCTCGCTGGAGTGCTCTTGCCATTCCCATGCCAATCAGGGCATCCCCGGCAGTTCGTAACTATTCGAATTTCATGGGAATTGTAGAAAGGAGGCGGTCGTGAAAAAACCGTTTCAGTTGAGAGTTGCTCATCCTTTGGTGCTGCGGGAGCCTCCCCCGATAAATGTTATGAGAAGTTGAGGGCTTAGGCGGTGCTCAAAGGCTGAACAGGAGTGGTGGATTGTCAGCAGGATGCGAGTCCTAGATTGGGAGGTGATATTTCTCTATCCGGGATCGCAGGGTATTGCGGCTGATGCCCAGAAGCCTGGCTGCCTGGACCTGATTCCCTTTGGTCTCAAGAAGGGCCTTTTGAATGAGGAATCTTTCGACTTTTTCCAAGAGGTTGGCATGCAGGCTGGTCCCCCAGAACCGCTGAATATCTGCAAAAAGAGGGTCGAGCCGCTTGACCAACATCGTTTCCAATTCCTCTTCGTTGCTGAATTCGGTGGCTTCATCATCCGCATCAAAGATGATTTCCCTTTCAGTCATCACCTCCCCTTTGCACAGAATGAGACCCCTTTTGACGGTGTTGCCCAACTCCCGCACATTCCCGGGCCATGGATAGGCCATCAGCTTGTCGAAAAGCTGCGGGTCGATGTAGGTGACCTGCGTGCAAAGCTGGCGGCTGTAGTAGTGAAAGAAGTATTCGGTCAGTTCCTGGATGTCCTCTCTGCGATCCCGGAGAGGAGGCAAGGTGATCGTCATGATCTTCAGCCGATAGTATAGGTCCTCGCGGAAGGTCCCCTGCTTGATCATCTCCTCCAGTTTCCGGTGGGTAGAGGCCAGGACTCGCACATTCACCTTGACGGTTTCATTACTGCCGATCCGTTCGAACTTCCCTTCCTGCAAAACCCGGAGGATCTTGGCCTGTGTGGTCAGAGCCATATCGCCCACTTCATCGAGAAGAATTGTTCCCAGATGGCATTGTTCGAATTTCCCGATTCTCCTCTTGCCGGCGCCGGTGAAGGCTCCTTTTTCATGCCCAAATAGCTCACTTTCCAACAGGGTTTCCGGAATGGCGGCGCAGTTGACCGCCAAGAAAGGGCCTTCCTTTCTTCTGCTGTGCTGATAAATGGCCCGGGCGACCAGTTCTTTTCCTGTCCCGCTTTCCCCCCGAATCAACACGGTGACATCGCTCTCTGCCACCTGGCCGATCATCTTGTACACTTCCTGCATGGCCTTGCACTTGCCGATCATCTGGTCCGAGTCTTCTTGGGCAGCGGCAAGGGTGGGGATGGCCACCGCCCGCTTCATCAGTTTTCCCGCTTGTAACCCCCTGTCCAACAACTCGAAGATCTCCTCCAGCTCAAACGGCTTGAGAATGTAGTCAAACGCGCCTAGGCGCATGGCCTCAATCGCGGTGTTCGTTGTTCCAAAAGCGGTCATGATGATGACGGGCATCTTCGGGGATTTTCGTTTGATTTCTTTCAGGACTTCCAGGCCGGTCAAGTCCGGCATGCGGTTGTCAAGGAGGATGAGATCACAGTCGTCTTTGATGCCCTCCAATGCCTCTTTTCCGTTGTGAAATGTAAAGACCTGATAGCCTTTGAGGATCAAGGTTCTTTTAAGAAAATGACAGAGACTCAAGTCATCGTCGACAATTGCTACTTTCTCCATGGTTCCTCCTTTGAGATGGGCAGAGAAAGAAGGAAGGAAGTTCCCTTTCCGACTTCAGTATCCACCGCGATCCGACCGTTATGTTTCTGTACGATCGCATAGGCGATGGAAAGACCCAGGCCCGTACCCCCCTCTTTGGTTGTGAAGAACGGATCGAAAAGCCGCGCCCGATCCTGCTCCTTGATGCCGGGCCCCGTGTCCTGAATCACAAGTCGGAGGGACTCCTCCAGAGTCTCGGAGTCAGTTTCGACGGCCGATCGCACAGCCAAGGGTCCTCCATTCGGCATGGCCTCGATCCCATTCAACAGAATGTTCAACAGAACCTGCTCCAGTTGTCTGGAATCCCCCATTACATGAGGCAGATCAGGGGGTAGAGAGACTTCCAGTTGGATCCCATGGTTTTTGATCGTCGCCGTCAAGAGGTTCAAGGTATCGACAACTATACTGCGAAGGTTGACCGATTGAAGTTGGGGCTCCTCCGGCCTGGCAAATGTAAGAAACCGGACAACAATTTCGTTCAGGCGGTCGATTTCCTTCTGAATGATACGAAAGTCTTCCTGCTGGTTCTCGTCCAGATCAATTTCTTTCTCCAGGGTTTGAATGAAAATCTTAATGGATGTGAGAGGATTTCGAATCTCGTGGGCGACTCCCGCTGAGAGCTGCCCCAGGGCAGCCATCTTTTCCGCCCGGATCAATTGCTCCTGGTTCTTCTTGAGCAGGTGATAGGCCTTCTCCAATTCCGTGTTGGAGGCCTTCACTTTTCCTTCTAGTTTTCCGTAGGCTTTCTGCAGCTTGGCCGCCATTCGGGTGAACCCTTCGATCAGGGTTCCGATCTCGTCCCTGCGGTCAATGACCATTGCCTCCTGGAATTGCCCTTCTGCAAAAGAGGCCACCTTCTCGCTCAAGAGCCTGATAGGCCGAGTCACCGTCCCGATCGCCCAGTAGGCTACGACCAAAATCACCAGAGTGGAGAATACGAAGATCAGAAGGGCACCTAGGGTCAAGAGGTGCGTCTGATGAAAAGCCTCTTTCCCCTCTTGTTCGGCAATGAGATAGCACTGAATCCCCTGGATCCACTTCCATGACCCCAACACTTCTTTCCCCTCATAGTCGATGTATACCGCAGTATGAGTGGGTTTGAAGGAGTATCTATCAAGGTAAGGAACTCGGGAAATCCCTTTGGCGGCGAGCCGAGCCAACCGCTCGTGGATAAGGATCTCTCCGCTCAAATCGACGAGAAGAAGTCTTCCGGTGTTCCCAAAATGGGATTCGAAAATCAACTTGGCGATGTAGTCCATTTCCACTACCTCTTTGAGAACGCCCAAGGCCTCCCCTTCCCGGTCTTTGATCAGGAAAGAGATTACAAAGATAGGAACATCCGAGGTTGAGGGAAGCATCACTGGAGAGATAAAGATCTCTTTCTTGAGTGCGCTTTGAAACCATTCCTCTTTCGCCACCGACCCAGGCTGAGGAAAGGGGGCAAGGATTGTCCCACTCAAGTCGGCGACCAACAGCTCCCGACAGGTTTTGTCCATGGCCTTCTTGAAGTTCAAGTAAGGCTCCATTTTCTCGGGCTTCAGGGATTTGATCTCCTCGCTTTCGGCGAGAATCCTGCCGTCACGGATTCTGTCGTTGAGCCATTCTTCAACGACGGTTTCTTTGATCTCTACCAGGTTCTTCAGATGGAGGATGGTATTCTGCTCGATCACCCCTTTGCTCACGGAAAGAGAGAAAATGGTCAACACCCCAAACGGAATGAGAAAGACGATCAGAAAAAGAATGGTAAATTTCTTGTGGAGATTTAGGTTCTTCAACGCCCTGCTCGCCGAAATCATTTGGAACAAATCGGTCCGCTGAAGCTTGCGACCGATCCAGGAGGATCACGTGACCCGCTGACCCCGATCTATGTCATTGTATCAGGTTTCGATTCAGTTTTGAATAACGCTCGCCTCACTCAGCGCTTCCAATGTCTCGTTCTATCGGCTGTGCTTGGAGGCGACGATCCCTCGCCCTTCCGCATCAGTTCCCCCAAACTGTCCTGATCCAAGTCCATCTCATGCGCCATCTTGGGTCGTTGAGGTGAGCAGGCACGGGAGGAGGGGTGCGTGGGCGATGTCAAGAGCCCGAAGGGTCGCCTTCTGGACTCCCAGGGAGAGGCGGATGAATTGGGCAGGGCGCTTTCGCCCGATCCGAAAAAGGGGTTCAAACGTGAGGACCAGCCCATGATGTTCTGCCTATAGGTCTTCCGGCAGTATGAGCCTGTGGTGGCAGGGTGAGGGAGGGTTACAATTAACGCCACAAGTTTACTGTGAAGCCAGGAAATCGTCAGCTTACGATTTCCATACAAGCTGAGGTTGGCCCTGTTCAAATACCATTTGGTCCTTGGTACCGTTTCAAGCCCTCTGTCCCTTTCGCAAGAAACCCCACCCTCTTCGAAAAATCATTCATCCTGATAACTGAATTTTGAAAGAAATAGTTATTCCTGGTAAATCCTTTGCATTGTCTCGTAGAGGTAATCACGATACGCCCTACGCCGCTTCATTTCATCGCGATAGCCGTTTTCAAGCGCTTTCTTGTTCTCCTTCAGTTCCACAAACTCCCCGTCTTCTTCCCTGATGGCCTTCATCTCCTCTT